>NZ_JBNCKS010000026.1:0-95667 GCF_049841635.1 Micromonospora sp. DT44
CCCAAGTGATCATCGACGCCGAACCTAGCGGCAACCAGCCGAACCGATCACCACGTACATAGAAGCGTCTTGCACTTACTGTCCCCGCATTGCCGGCAAAGAGTGCATATCGGCGACTGAAAGTGCAAGATCGCGGGGGAAGGGGTCAGAGCCAGCCCGAGCGGCGGAACAGGCGGTACAGGGCGAGCGCCGCCACTGCCATCAGGGCCACCGCGCCCCCGTACCCGTAGCGCCAGGCCAGCTCGGGCATGTGATCGAAGTTCATGCCGTAGACGCCGGCGATGCCGGTCTGCGTGGCGGCGATCGCGGCCCACGCGGCGATCTTTCGCATGTCGTTGTTCTGCTCGACGGCGAGCTGCGCCAGGCGGGACTGGACGATCGAGGTGAGCAGATCGTCGTACGCGGCCACCCGGTCCACGGCCCGACCCAGTCGGCCGTCCACGTCCACGAACCAGCGGTGCAGGGCACGCGGCGGTCCGTCGCGGGTCGGGTCGAGCAGCGTCCGCAGGGGCGTCTGAAGCGGAAGCACCGCCCGCTTGAACTCCACCACCTCGCGCTTGAGCTGGTAGATGTGCTGAATGTCGGCCGACCGGTCGCGGGCGAACACCGCCTCCTCGACGCGTTCCAGGTCGCGCTCCACGTGCCCGGCCACCTCCAGGTACGTGTCGACCATGCGGGCGCAGACCGCGTACGCCACCGCCCAGGGACCGGCGGCCAGCAGCGTCGGCCGACGCTCGATGTCGGCGCGGACGTCGCGCAGCGCCCCGGCCGCGCCGTGTCGCACGGTCACGGCGAACCGGTCACCGAGCAGCACCATCACGTCACCGGTGTCGATCACCTCGGACGTGTCCGTCAGCTCGGCGTGCTCGACGTACCCGGCGGTGCGCAGCACCAGCAGGGTGACCGGCCCGTGTCGCTGCACCGTGGGCCGGTGCCCGTCGGCGAGCGCCTGCTCGACGGTCAGCTCATCCAGGCCGAAGGTACGCCCCACCGCGGCGAGCACCGCCGGCCCCGGCTCGTGCAACCCGAGCCACACGAAGGCGTCGCGGCCATGCCGGGCGCGCGCGTACGCGTCGTCGTAGTGCGGCCGGCCCGGCTCCCGGCGACCCTTGACGTACACGGCGCAGTCGACCACCGCGTCCGGGTTGGACCGGCGAGGCGAAGGAGTGCCACCGTCGGGACGGCCGAGCAGTCGACGGGCCAGGGCGCGTACGCCCCGACCGGCCCGGTCCCGTACCGCTCGCTGATCCACGACGCGCCCCCTCCCCGCGCACCGTCGCGGCCACGGTGCTCGCAGGGCATGGTGCCACCGGACTCCGCCCAGCGGCGTCCGGCCCCCGACAGTGGGGCGCTCACCTCAGGCGGTACGGGTGGCGAAGACGACGATGTTGTCCACGTAGTTGCCGGTCGCGTCGTCGAACCGGCCGCCGCAGGTGATCAGGCGTAGCCCGGCGACGTCCGCCGGGCCGTAGACCAGGCCGCTGGGGAAGTGGTCCTTGGGGTACGCGTGGACGCCGTCCACGGTAAACGTGGCGACCCGCGCGTCGGTCCGGGTCACCTGAATCTCCTGGCCGGCGCGCAGGCGACCGAGGTCGAAGAAGACCGCCGGGCCGGCCGGCGAGTCGACGTGTCCCACCAGGACGGCGTTGCCGGTCTCGCCGGGGCTCACCCCGTGCCGGTACCAGCCGGCGAGGGTCGGCCGGTCCAGGGGCGGCACCTCCAGCACCCCGGCGGAGTCAGCGCCCACGGGGACGATCTCGGCGCGTACGTCGATGGCGGGAATCCGCACCCGGACGGGCGCTGCGTGGGGGAGTGGGGCCAGGTCCGGTGCGGGACGGGCGCGGGTCGGCGCGTCAGCCGACGGCCCGGGTGGCCGTTCCGGGTCGGCGGTGAGGCCAACCGTGATCAGCCCCAGCCCGCTGACGCCGAGGAGGGCGACCACGGCCGGCAGGCTTCGCCGCCACCACACGTGCGCACCTCCGTAAGGGGTCGTCGGGGTGCCCGCGCCGGTCGTACCGGCACGGGCACCCGTCCTCAAGGGATGGAGCGGTCGCCGGTCAGGCGACGGTCGACACCGGGCGGCGTCGGCGTACCAGCAGCACCGCGCCTGCGGCGGCCGTGCCGAGCAGGGTGCCTCCGGCGGCGAGCGCGCCCGCGTCGCGTCCGTCACGGCTGTCGCCGCCCGACCCGGCCGGGGCACCGCCGATCGGGGTGACGGTGAAGGTGGCGCTGCCCGCCGAGCTGCCGTCGCCGCAGGTCGCGGCCACCGTGTACGTGCCCAGGGTGAACCCGGCGGTGAACAGTTCGGCACTGAGCCCGCCGCCCGCGGCGGCCGTGGTGGATCGGACGTTCTCGTCGCGGTTGGGTCCGGTGACCCGGAAGATGACGTCACCCGACTTCGGGTTGCAGGTCGTCGCGGTGAGCACGACGGTTCCTCCGACCGGGGTGGTGGCCGGTGACACGACGGTGTCGGCCAGTGCGGCGCCCGGCAGCAGGAGCGTGCCGAGACCCACGCCGAGCGCCGCCGAGCAGAGTGCTGTTGAGACCTTCATACGCGTCTTCCCTCACTTTTCGTCCGCTGACTGCGTGGGACGTCGTTCGGGTGGCCAACTCCGTGACTAGCACCGGTGTGCCCAACACTAGGTGGGTTGGGACCCCGATCAGGTGAAAATGAGAAACCTTCGTTGCCGTCACGTGTCCACCCGAAGGCGGGGGAGAGCAGCCCTTGGGCCTGCACGGACCGACCGGCGTCGGTGCTCCGGTCGAGGTCCGCTCCGGTCGGGCTGTCGCTCCTGGGCTGATGGCGAGGTATGGCCGACGACGGCGTGAATACGCCGGGTCGGCCGCGCGGAAAACCTGCGGTGCGGCCCGGGAGGCGCTTGGTAGGTTCCCTGGCCGTGACTCGGAACATGGATGGCGGTTTGGGGACGGGCTTCGCCCGGTTGTGGGCGGCGAGCACCCTGTCGGCGCTCGGCAGCGGGCTGGCCACGGTCGCCGCACCGTTGTTCGTGGCCTCCCGTACCGACGACCCGCTCGTGGTGGCTTGCAGGGGCGCGTGGCCAGCACCACCATGTTCGTGGCGGCGGGCGGCAACTGCGTGGGGGCGCTGCTCGGCGGGCTGCTGGCGGCGCAGTTCGGCATCACCGCCCCGTACTGGGTCGGTCTGGTCGTGGCGATCGGGGTCTCCGCCGCCACCTGGCGAGTCTTCAACCGCGACGCCGTGGCACGCGCCTACGCCGACGAGCCCCCGGTCGAGCAGCGACCCGTCCCGGTGCCCTGAGGGCGCGGTGCGCGACGCGGCCCGACGGTGTGGCAGCGTGGTGCGGGTGACCGATCCCGCCCGGCTCGACGTCGACCTCGCGCTGCTCGGCGGCGGGGGCGCCGCCTCGCTGCTGCTCGCCGCGCTGGACCGGCGCGGCGTCCGGGGCCTGCGGATCGCCGTCGTCGACCCGGTCCGTCGGCGCGGCCAGGACCGCACGTGGGCGTTCTGGGGCCACCCGGACACCGACCTCGACCCGCTGCTCAGCGCGAGCTGGCACCAGGTCGAGGTGGTCACGCCCGCGCGGCGTCGCGTCCTGGACCTGACCCCGCTGCGGTACGCCATGCTGCGCTCCGGCCCGGTCTACGACCGGGCTGTCGAGGCCGAGCGCCGGCTGGACGTGACGCGGATCGCGGCACCCGCCGACGTGGTCCGCGACGACGGGACCGGGGTGGTCGTGCGCACCGGCGACGGGCGCGAGATCCGGGCCGGCTGGGTGCTCGACTCCCGCCCCCGGCCACCGGCCCGCGCCGGCCGGACGACCTGGTTGCAGCACTTCCGTGGCTGGTGGCTGGAGGCCGACCGGCCGGTGTTCGACCCGCAGCGGGCGGTGCTCATGGACTTCCGCACCCCGCAGCCCGCCCGGGGTGTCTCCTTCGGCTACGTGCTCCCGGTCAGCGACCGGTACGCCCTCGTCGAGTACACCGAGTTCTCGCCCGACCTGCTCACCGACGCCGGGTACGACACGGCGCTGGCCGACTACCGCGACCTGCTCGGGCTCGACCCGGGCGGGCTGCGGGTCCGCGAGGTCGAGAACGGGGTGATCCCGATGACCGATGCGCCGTTCCCGGCCCGGCCCTCCCCGCGCGTCGTACGCCTCGGCACGGCCGGTGGAGCGACCCGCCCCTCCACCGGCTTCACCTTCTCCGCCATGTACCGCCAGGCCGACCAGGTGGCCCGCGCGCTCGCCGCCGGCCGGCCGCCGGTGCCGGCCCCCGCCTATCCGGCCCGGCACCGCTGGATGGACGCGGTGGCACTGCGGGCGCTGGATTCCGGTGGCGTGGGCGGGCCCGACTTCTTCGACCGGCTCTTCGACCGCAACCCGGCCGAGCGGGTCCTGCGCTTCCTCGACGGCTTCACCACCCCGGCCGAGGAGATCGCGATCATGAACTCGACCCGGCTCCTGCCGATGATCGCCGCCACGGCCGGCGACGCCGCGCTACGCCTCCGCGACCGCCTGCGGCCCGCCCGTCCGGCTCCGGCCATCCCGGCGGCCGTGGTGGGCGGTCCGCAGCGCCCCCGCGCCGACCCCGAGACCTGACCCGACCCGGTCAGCGCCGGGCCGACACCGCGTCGCGGATCAGCACCCGCAGGTCCTCCATCGGGTCACCGTCGCCGGCCCCCAGCAGGGTCTTCGTCGCCGCGACCGTCAACCCCAGCTCCGGGTACGCGTACGCCAGGCTGCCGCCGCTGCCGGCCGCGCCGAACGAGCCGTCGTCGTCCACCGCGTACCCGAGGCCCCAGGTCGTCTCCTGCCCGAACACCCACTCCGGGCCGGGCGGCCCGTCCGGCGTCGTCACGGCCCGGAGCCGGGTCGGCGAGATCAGCCGGACGCCGTCCACCTCGCCGATCAGCGCGGCGAGCATCCGCGCCGCCGCGCGGGCGGTCATCGTGCCGGTGGCCGGCACCTCGGCGGTGAGGACGTCGGCCCGGCTGCCGACCTGGGCGCCCGGTCGGACGCCGGGCGGGGCGACCCGATCGAAGTTCGGCAGGTTGGCGCTCGCGAAGTCGAACAGCGCCGACAGGTTGCGGTCCTCGACCCGGGCCAGCCGGTCCAGGTCGGCGGCCGGTACCGCGAGGTACAACTCGTCGGCCACGCCGAGCGGCCCAGCCACGTCCTCGGCGAGCACCGCCGAGACGCGCCGGCCCGTCACCCGGCGCACCACCTCACCGACCAGCCAGCCGAACGTCCACGCGTGGTACGCCTTCACCGCGCCGGGCGCGGCGATCGGCTCGGCGTCGGCCACCATCGCGCACATCCGGTCCCAGTCGGTGAAGTCCTCCGGCGTCACGTCCCTGGGTAGGGCGGGCACGCCGGCGGTGTGGGTGAGCGCGTGTCGCACCGTGACCCCACCCTTGCCATGCCGGCCGAACTCCGGCCACACGTCGGCGATCCGCAGGTCGTAGTCCAGCTCGCCACGCTCGACCAGCACGTGCACCACGGTCGCGGTGAGGGCCTTGCCGGTCGACACGCTCCAGATGGGGGTGTCGGCGGTGAGCGTGCGGCCGGTGGCCCGGTCGGCGGGCCCGGCGTGCACCTCAAGGATCGGCGACCCATGGAGGTACGCGGCGACCTGCACCCCGGATTCGCGCCCGCTGGCGATCAGCTCGTCGATCGTGCGCCGCACGTCGGCCCGTAGGCCGTCCCAGTTTCCGTCCACGGCGAACGACTCTGACAGATCGGACCGCGCCGGGGCGCGCGATTTTCCCTCATTGGGGGAGGAGGCGGTCACGTAGCCGGGCGGTCAACGCCTCGTCGACACCGAGCCGGTCGGTGGCGTAGCCGACCACCGACCCGTACGCGGCGGCCAGGTCGGCCAGGAAGTGCCGGATGATGGCCTCGGGAGCGCGACCGTACCCGGGCCAGAGCAGCTCACGGTCCGGGTTGAGGGCCTGCCAGTCGGCGATGAGGCGTTCGGTGGCCAGCTCGGTGCGCGCGAAGTCGGCGGCGATCTGTTCCTCGTCGACGCCCAGCAGGGCGAGCAGCAGCGCGGCCAGCAGACCGGTGCGGTCCTTGCCGGACGCGCAGTGGAAGACCAGCGGAGCGTCGGCGTCGGCGATCACCTGCAACGCCTGGCGCAGCTCGGCGACCCCGTCCTCGGCGACCTCGGCGTACCGGTCGGCGAGATAGCGCCACGGGTCGAGCGTGGGGTCGATCGTCGCCTGATCGTAGGTGCGGTGCTCGATACTCAGGTTGTGCCAGGCCAGGCCGTCGATCTGGGGCGCTCGACCCCGCGCGGCGATCTCCCACGGATACCGCAGGTCGATCACCGTGCCCACACCGAGGGCCTGGAACCGGTCCAGGTCGGCGCCCGCCAGCTTGCCGAGCGAGTCCGAGCGGTAGAGCAACCGCCAGCGGACCGTGCGCCCGTCCTCGGTGCGGTAACCACCGAGATCGCGGAAGTTGTGCAGACGGTCGAACGCGACGTGCCGATCCATTCGGCAGACCCTAGTGCCTCCGGTCCCGGCGTGGCGGCCCCCGACGGGCCAGCGCGGGGTCGCCGCCCGGTAGGTTGCCTGCCATGGCGGAGGGCAGGGGCGTGCAGATCTGGACCGACGGGGCATGCAGCGGCAACCCCGGGCCGGGCGGCTGGGGGGCGCTGCTGCGCTACGGCGACCACGAGCGCGAGCTGTGCGGCGGCGAGGCCACGCCGACGACCAACAACCGGATGGAGCTGATGGCGGCCATCCAGGCGTTGGAGAGCCTGAACCGGCCGGTCACCGTCGAGTTGCACACCGACAGCACGTACGTGCGCAACGGCATCACCAGCTGGTTGGCGTCGTGGAAGCGCAACGGCTGGCGGACCGCCGCGAAGCAGCCGGTGAAGAACGCCGACCTGTGGCAGCGGTTGGAGGCGGCCTGCGAGCGCCACGAGGTCACCTGGCTGTGGGTCAAGGGACACAACGGTCACCCGGAGAACGAGCGCGCGGACGGCCTGGCCAACAAGGGCATGACCGAGGCGCGGGCCGCGCTGGCGAGCCGCTAACCCCGGCGGGTCGCGTCGGGGTGCCCCGGCATGCTCGACCCGCCGCCGCTGCTGCCGGACGAGCCCCCGGCGACACCTGAATTGTCGCCCTCGGTCACGATGTCCGGCCGCTCGTCGGTATCGGCCGGCGCGGGGACCTGGGTGTCCGCCTCGACCTGCACCAACGGCACCTGACCTGCCTCGTCCTCGCTGTGCTGCGGGTCGCCCGGCAGCTCACCGTCGCGCTTTGGGTAGCCCACGTCGTGCCTCCCGTCGGTGCCGGTCCGCGTCGGCGGTGGCTACCCGGCGCGTCACCCACGAAACCTCGCCCGCCGGCAGCCGCCGACTCAGCGACCGGGGTTGTCGGCGACGGTGTGCTCGGCCGGCGCGGAACCAGCCGGCGGACGCGGACCTCGTACCGTCGTCAGCGTCGCCGCGCACGGCGGCTCGCAGCGGGGCCGCGCACCGGTGTGAGCGCGAGCGCCGTCCAGTGCGGCGGCCGGGTCAACGTCGCCGGCAGAGCCGTGCGCGCGTCACCGCGCGCGGCGTCGAGCTGAGCCTGGTGCAGGAACAGCGTCGTCCGCAGGTCCGCGCCGCGCAGGTCGGCCCCGCGCAGGTCCGCACCCGTGACGTCGGCCAGACCGAGGTCCACGCCGCGCAGGTCGGCGCCGATCAGCAGCGCGCCGCGCAGGTTGGCCCGGCGCAGGTCCGTCCGACGCAGGTCCACGCCGAAGAGCTGGGCGCCCCGACGGTCGATTCCCCCGGGAGCGCGCGCCGCGTCGCTGGCGCGCGACAGCAGCGGGTTGACCCGGGCCCGGTGCGCGTCGACGTCCACGGCGCGCAGGCGAGTCGGGTCGCCCTCGGTGAGCCCGGTGATCTCGACGCGGGCACGGTCCAGCTCGGCGCGCAGCTCGGCCGATGGGCCCAGCCTCAGCGCCTCGGTGAGATACCAGAGCAGTTCGTGCAGCGGACGCAGTACCCGGAACGCCTCGGCCATCGCCGGCAGGGTCTCCGGGGCGTCCCGCCAGTCCCGCCCCCCGAAGGTGACCTGCGCGACCTGCTGCCCCGCGCCAAAGCAGTCGAAGACGGTGCAGCCCGCGAATCCGCGCTCCCGCAGCTCCGTGTGGATGCCGCAGCGGTGGTCCGGGCGAAGGTTCGGGCAGGCCCGCCCGGCCGGCTTGTCGATGGCGAAGTCGGCCGACGCGGCGAAGGCCGGCACCACGCAGCACAACCCGAAGCAGCGCGCGCAGTCGGCCCGCAGCGGCGTCGGCCCGGGGCTGGGCGGCACGGCACACTCCTTCCGGTCGGTGGCACGCGGCGGCCACCAGTGTCCCGCCCGGCACCCGACGAGTCGAAGCCGGGTCACCCTCCGTGCGCGTCGCCGGCCGCCGCGGCGCGAGGAACGGGGGTACGCGGATCCTCCGGCGGCGGCACCAGTCGGCGAACCGCCCGCTGCCCGTCGCCGTGCCCGTACTTCTGATCGAAGTGCCGGGCCACGACGGCGGCCGGCGTCCGGTCGCCGTCGGCCGGCTCAGCCAGCGCGAACACCGCTGGCATCGCTCCCGGGCGGGGCGGCAGTACGGCGCGCACGGTCAGCGGGCCGGTCACCCGGAACGCCCGGCAGTCGACGTAGTGCTGCCCCTCCACCGTCACGTAGGGCACGCGCACCTCGACGACGTCGGAGTCCTCGTGGCGCAGAGTCACGGTCACCGACCAGTACTGGTCCAGGTTCGAGGTCTCCCGCTGGTGCTCCCACAGCTCCTCGAAGCGGGAGTGCACGAATCCACCCCACGGGCTGTCCATGTCGACCTCGAGCTGGGGCACGTTGAACGACAGCTTCCCGATCGGGAAGAACGAGATCAGCGCCCGACTGTCCCACTGGTAGAGCTGGATCGACGGGGACGCGTCGTAGAGCCGTACCTGTAACCGGTGCCGCACCGCCGGGTCGAGGCCGTCGGAGAACGCGGCGAGGTGCCGCAGGTTGGTACGGATCTGGCGCGGCACGTCCACCCGCTGCCGCTCCAACTCCTCGGAGCGTTGCTGCGCGGCCGAGCAGTCGGGATCGAGCAGGAGCAGTTGGACGTGGGCGCCGTTGCTGAGCGCCGCGCGTACGGCGTCGAAGGTCTCCTCGCGGTGCCGCTGTTCCAGCAGGATCGTCCAGGTGTCGAGGATGCGGACCCGTCGCGCCGAGCGGCGCAGGCGCGTCACGAACGCCGCCTGGTCGAAGCTCAGGTGCTCCTGCACCCGGGCTTTGCGGGCCTCTTCGAACAGCGGATCGAAGATGACGTACGAGATGGCCGCGAGCACGACGCTGGACCCGAGGTTGAGCAGCAGGTCGCTGAGGAAGCCGGCACTGCGCCAGGCGGCCACCAGCATCACGAGCGCGACACCGAGCAACGGCCCACCGACCACGAAGGCGCGTCGCTGACGGCCGCCGCCTCGGCCCCGCCCCGCCCACTTGGGCATCCAGTCCCCTTCCGTCGTGGCCCATGCCCACCGAGATGCGGAGGATACGTGCCGGCTTTGCCGCTCGCTGTCCCGTTCGTGACCGGCGGTTTCGTCGGCCGGGCCCGCTGTGCCACTCGTAGGGTGACGGTATCGGAGTCGGGCGAGCGCGGAAGGTGACGGTGTGGACGACGCGGAACGCGAGAAGGCGCTGTTGAGCGTCCTCAACACCGAGCACTACGCCCTACAGACGTCGCGCGCCGGCACGATCGACGAGGCCACCGGCCGTGCCACGATCTTCCTGTCCGTGCTGTCGGCGGCCCTGATCGGCCTCGGCTTCGCCGCCGGCAACGACCAGGTGGTCCGGCCCTACCTGGGCGCGGTGCTGCCGATCCTGGTGATCATCGGGATCCTGACCTTCCTGCGGCTGGTCGAGACCACCGTGGAGAACTCGCTGGACATGAAACGGA
Source organism: Micromonospora sp. DT44 (assembly GCF_049841635.1). Taxonomy (NCBI): domain Bacteria; kingdom Bacillati; phylum Actinomycetota; class Actinomycetes; order Micromonosporales; family Micromonosporaceae; genus Micromonospora; species Micromonospora sp. DT44. The sequence continues at coordinate 9,921 of NZ_JBNCKS010000026.1, forward strand.
TCCAGCGCATCCGTGCCTACTACCACCACCGTCTCGCCAGCGAGCACGACTTCTTCGTCGACGCGGTGGCGTCCGAGGACGACGCGGAGGCGGCCCGGATGCTGGTGGGCATCCGGTCGGGGAGCTGGGAGTTCCTGCTCACCACGGCCGCGCTCGTGGGCGCGGTCAACGCGGCACTGGTCGGGTCGGCCGTCGCTCTGGTGCTCGGCATGGTCGGAGGCTGGCACTGGCTGATGGTCGTCGCCGGGGTGGCGGTCGCGCTCGCGGCGTTCGGAGCGCAGTTCCTCTACATCGTCCGCATGTCGAGGGGACGTAACGCTAGATCCGGCGCCAGTCGACGCTGGTGAGCGCGGGTACCGTCACCGGATGCGGATCACCCGATTCACGCACTCCTGCGTCCGCGTCGAGCACGACGGCGCGGTGCTGGTGATCGACCCGGGCACCTGGAGTGAACCGCGTGCGCTGGTCGGCGCGGACGCCGTCCTGGTCACTCACGAGCACACCGACCACGTGGACGTGCTGCGGCTGGCCGGGCTCGGCGTGCCGGTGTACGCCCCCGAGGGGGCCCGGCTGCCCGACCTCGCTCCGCTGCCGGTCACCCGGGTACGTCCGGGGCAGCGCTTCACCGCCGCCGGCATACCGGTGAGCGCCCACGGCGGCCGGCACGCCGTGATCCACGACGGTCAGCCCGACTGTCCCAACCTCGGCTATCTGGTCGGTGACGGGCTCTACCACCCCGGCGACTCGGTGCACGTGCCGGACGAGCCGGTGCACACCCTGCTCGTGCCCGCCCAGGGGTCGTGGCTCCGCCTCGACGAGGCGATCCGCTTCGCCCGCGCGGTAGGCGCCGAGGCCGCGTACCCCATCCACGACGCGCAGCTCAATGATCGTGGCCTGGCAAGCGTGGCCGGCTGGTTCGCCGAGACCATCCCCGGCTACCGCCACCTCGCGCCGGGCGACACCGCCTGAGCGACGCGCGGAATCAATATCTTTCAGTCTTGATCGAAAGTCCGGAATACGACAGCGCTTCACGCCTTTCAGGTGCCTTTGCGGGCTCGCGCTCATTCAACCCTGCCGCAATGATGCTCTTCTCGGCGGCGTGGTCTCCCCTCCACGACCGGTCCCTGAGGCATGCCGTCGTCCGTGCCCCCTCGCACACAACCGGAGAACTGCCTCATGTCGAACAATCCCCTCAGCACGTCAGCTCGGCAGGCGCTCGTGGCGCTGATGACCCACGTCTCGGAGGCGTCCAATCCGGACTTGTATGAGCAGTTCCGCATGCGGATCGAAAAGAGCGTCCGAGCGGAACTTGAATCCGCCGGGCTCATCGTCTGGCGCAAGGGCCTGCGTGGGACGATCATTCATGAGCTGACTGATGAGGGTTGGAAGCGGGCCCGCCGCGAGGTGGGGGCAGACGCTCCCGAACGCGTCTCGGCGGCATGGTTGCTGCACTATGGGACGCTGAAGCACCTGGACCGTATGCTGGCGGCCCGCAATCTGCAGTTGGCTGATCTGTATGTCGACCCGCTGGACATCCCCGGCGCGGAGGCGCACCCCTCGGACGAGGTGTCCACAGCGTCGAAGAGCGCGGCTGTCTCCGCTGACACAGACCAAGCGGCCGGCGAGCCGGGCAGGGTCGAAGACCTGATCCGAGCGGCGTATCTGCGCCTGGCCGAGAAGCCAGGCGCTCTGGTCAGCCTGGCGCGCCTGCGGGGAGGCCTGAGGGACCTGACCCGCGATGACCTCGACCGTGTTCTCCGGGCGATGGACCGACGACGGGAAATCCAACTTGAGCCGGATCCCAACCGTAAGGTGCTGACGCAGGCAACGCGGGACGCAGCGGTCGTTATCGGCGGTGAAGACAAGCACCTAATCGCAATCGACCGCTCATGATCGACCAGACCCAGCGGCAAGCCTTGCTGGAGCTGCGGCGGCTGGACTGGGCACCGACCCAGGAAGACGTCTGGTCTCCGCTGGACATCCACATCGACGCTCTCAACGGCGAGGCCGGGGCTGCCCTCCTGCGGGCGTACGGAGAAGCCGTCACCAGCACCGGACGTAGCCCGCTCGGGCTGGTCCTCGAAGGGCAGCACGGTGCCGGCAAGACCCACCTCCTGCGGTGGGCTCGTGAGCAGGTGCAACGTGGCGGCGGCTACTTCTTCCTCCTCGGGATTTCCGACGGCAGGGCCTTCTGGCCGAATGCCGTGCAGACGCTTCTGCGCGGTCTGCGACGTTCTGGCTCGTACCGACATACGCAGTTGGAGGTGCTTCTCGACCGGCTGTGTGAGCGCGCTGCCGTGGGAAGGGGGTTACGCGACCAAGTTCGCGGACGACAACAGCTGACCACCGGAGCGCTCGACGCCTTCGTTGCCGCTCTGCGGCGGGCGGACCCCGAACTGGGGCGCGAGTGCCGGTACACGGTGCGGGCCCTGGTGTTGCTGGCCGCCACTGACGACGCAATTCAGGATCTCGGCGAGGCATTCCTGACGTCCATCCCCGATGAAGACCCGGGCGACAATGTCCGTTGGGGTCTGACGAGCCGGACGAAGACGGCACAGGAGATTGCCGAGGAGATCTCGCGGCTGCTGGCGAGTACCGGTGCCAGCATGCTCGCGGTCGATCAGATCGACACTGTCATCGCCCAGGCCCGCACCTCCGTTGTCGATCACGGTCAACCGGAGGCCGCGCCCACGGAGTCTGTCGCTGTCGCCGAGGACCTCGGGCACGGGCTGATGCAGTTGCGCGAAGCACTGCGTCGTACGGTGACGGTGGTGGCGTGCCTGCCGACCTCCTGGCAACTGATCAGTAACCACACGGTCGACTCGGTACGTGACCGGTTTCGTCGGGAGACGCGGCTGAGTCGCCTGCCGTCCCCGGACGTCGGAACGGAGTTGGTTGCCGCCCGCTTCGGCCCGTTGTTCGAGTCCGTCGGATTCACGCCGCCGTACCCGACCTGGCCTGTGCTGCCGTCGGCGTTCGCTGCCGCTCCCGACTACACACCGCGATCCCTGCTCGAGCGGGTGGACGAGCACCTACGCGTCTGCCTCATGACCGATAATGTCGAGCCCCTGCACGAGTTGGACCAACGGGTCGCCCCGCCCGACCCGGAGCCGGCGGCTCGGCCGCAGGACGTCGAGTCCGTGCAGAGGAGGTTCGCTGAGCTGCGCGAATCGCTCGACGTCGACCATGTCATGGATCCGGCCCGCGAGGACATCGACATGCCCCGCCTGCTCGGAGCCGGCCTGCGGGCATGGACGGTCGAGCAGGGAGATCTGAACGGGCGATACAAGGTCGTACTCGGCGAGGACGGCAATCCGTCGATGCACGCCTGGCTCCGGGAGAGTCTCGACGAGGCGACCGAGGATGAGGCGCACTGGTCGTTTCGTGCGCTGTCACACACCCACCACCGAGCCGTGCAGGCACGAATCGAGCGGCTCCGACAGCTCGTCAGACTGGATCCCCGCATCAGCAAGCGGCGTGCGGTACTGCTGCGTAACAGCCTCTGGCCCAAGGGGCCGGTCACTTCACGTCTGTTGAACGAGTTTCAGGCCGCGGGCGGGTTGATCACTGGGGTGTCCATCGACGACCTGCGCACCTTCGCCGGGCTCGCTGTCCTGCTCGACGAGAACGATCCGGCACTCGATGACTGGCTGCGACGGGGCCGCCCGGCCGGGAACACCACGCTCTTCCGAACGGTCTTCGGCGCGCCGCCTGGCACGACGGCTGCGCAACCTCCCGGCCCTGGGCGGCCCGCCGGCCCATCGGATCGTCCGGATCCGGGACCGTCACCGAACGGGGTGGGCGACGACGACGATCCCAGCCGGACGGCGACCCACGATCCGTCCGGCGGGGTGCGGCGTTCGGAGACGAACGGTGGCGCTGGCCTGCTTCTCGGAACGGTGGTCGAGACCGGCGCGGCGGTTCGGGTGCCGTTGGAGTCGCTGCGCAAGCACACGGCCATCTTCGCGGGTTCGGGATCGGGTAAGACCGTGCTGATCCGGCGGCTGATCGAGGAGTGCGCCCTGCAGGGAGTCTCGACGATTGTGCTCGATCCCAACAATGACCTGGCGCGGCTCGGTGATCCGTGGCCGGAGGCACCGCCCTCGTGGCAGCCGGGAGACGCCGAGAGGGCGGCGGCTTACCTTGAGGGCACGGACGTGGTGGTGTGGACCCCTCGCCGTGAGGCTGGTCGTCCGCTCAGTCTGCAGCCGTTGCCGGACTTCGCCGCAGTGCTCGATGAGCCTGACGAGCTCGCTCTCGCCCTGGACACGGCGGTGGCCGGGCTGGCGCCGCGGGCACGTATGGGCGGCAAGACCGCGAAGATGGATCGTGGCCGGGCGGTGCTGCGCGAGGCGCTGGCGTACTTCGCGCGCACCGGGGGCACCGGTCTTCGCGACTTCGTCGCGATGCTCGCGGACCTGCCCGACACCGCGACCACGCTGACGCGTGCCGGTGAGCTGGCCCACGACATGGCCGAGACCCTCAAGGCCGCGATGATCCTGGATCCGCTGTTCGGCGGAGCCGGCGTGCCCCTGGACCCGGGCATCCTGCTGACCCCGTCGGCCGGCAAACGCGCGCGCATCTCGGTGATCAGTCTCGTCGGGCTGCCCAACAACGAGCAGCGGCAGGGCTTCGTGAACCAGTTGCAGATGGCGTTGTTCGCCTGGATCAAGCAGCATCCCGCCGGTGATCGCCCACTCGGAGGCCTCTTCGTGATGGACGAGGCGCAGACGCTCGCACCTTCGGGCGCGCTGACGGCCTGTACGGAGAGCACGCTCGCCCTGGCCAGTCAGGCCCGCAAGTACGGCCTCGGCCTGATCTTCGCGACGCAGGCGCCCAAGGGCATCCACAACCGGATCGTCGGCAACGCCGCTACCCAGTTCTTCGGCTTCCTCAACAGCCCGATCCAGATCGCGGCGGCGAAGGAGGTGGCGCAGGCCAAGGCGAGCGCGGTCCTGGACATCTCCCGACTGACCGCCGGGCAGTTCTACGCCGTGGGTGAAGGACTTGGCTTTCAGAAGCTGGCAACACCGATGTGCCTCAGCCACCACCCGACGAGCGCACTCACCGTGGAAGAGGTACTGGTCCGCGCCCGGAGTTGACAGACCTGCAAGGGGAACAGCATGGACATTGTCATCAACAGCCTGGTTCGGCAGTTCCAGACCGACCACGACCTCGTCGGGTTGCCGCAGGACGAGGCGTTCGAGGCCTTCGCGGGTTTCTGCGTGCTCAGCTCGTTCTACGAAAGCGACTTCACCCCGGACGCCTTCCGGATGGGTGGCGGCAATGATCTCGGCATCGACGTGTTCGGCATTCTGGTGAACGGTGATCTGCTCCACGACGAGGCGGACGTCAGGGCGGCGACCGAGCAGGCACGTCAGTTGGACGTACAGATCATCGTCGTGCAGGCGAAGACCAGCCCCAAGTTCGAATCGAAGGTCATTGCCGACCTGGCGGACAACCTCGCGCACGTCGTCGACAAGGCTGACCTGCCGTACCCGGCATCTCCCGATGTGGAGAATCTCCGAGGGTGCCTCCGGGCGGTCTACGCGAACATCGCGAAGTTTTCCGGCGGACGGCCCAAGCTGCACGTGCGGTACGTCACCACCGGTGGACAGGTGGCGGACCTGCTACGCAGGAAGGCGGCATCGGCGGAGCGAGGGCTCATGCGCTCCGGCCGATTCGACGTGGTTGACGTGCGCTGCGTGACCCGAGACGAGCTGCGTGAGTTGTACAAGCGCGCCACTCAGGCGGTGCCAGCCACCTTCGAGATGCTCAAGAAGCTCTCACCGCCGACCATGCCCGGCGTGGTCCAGTCGCTGTTTGGCCTGCTGCCAGCCCGCGAACTCGTGTCCCAGGTGCTGACCGATCCGGCCGGCAACATTCGCAAGGCGCTGTTCCACGAGAACGTACGGGACTTCCAGGGTTACAACGGGGTCAACGGCCAGATCCGGGACGCGATCAGAGATCCACTTCAGCACCGTCGGTTCGCCGTCCTGAACAACGGCGTCACAATCGTCACCCGAGGACTCAACGTGGTCGGCGACGAGGTGCACATCCGGGACTTCCAAGTGGTCAACGGCTGCCAGACCTGTCACGTGTTGTTCGACGAACGGGAGCGCCTCACCGACGACGTGCAGGTCAGCGTGCGGATCGTCCACAGCGAGGACGAGAAGGTCATCGCCGGCATCATCGCCGCGACCAACCGGCAGACCGCGGTCAGCGAGGAGGAACTGTCGACGCGGGAGGACTTCCACCGACGGTTGGAGGACTGGTTCGCGGCACAACCGGCGGCGCATCGACTGTGGTACGAGCGCCGCTCCAAGCAGTACGCAGCCCGCAACGAGGTGGAGAAGACGCGGGTGGTCAACCGAGCCCAACTTACCCGCGCCTACGCCGCGATGTTCCTCGGTGAGCCGGCGGCGGCCGGTCACTACCGCGAGCTGACCCAGCGTCATCGCGGTGCTCTGTTCCAGGAGGACCATCTCCCGGACGCGTACTACGCGGCGGCGGCCGCACACTACCGCCTGGAGTGGCTGCTGCGTACCAGGCGGATCCGGACCACGCTCCGACCCGCGCGGTATCACCTGATGGCGGCGCTGCGGTGGCAGGTTCTCGGGACAGAGCGCCTCACCACCAATCCCCGGCGCGCCAGCGAGCAGTGTCGGCGGCTGCTCGATCTGCTGTGGGATCCGGGTGCCTCCGAGCAAGCTGTCCTCAAACTCCTGCCCACGCTCGGCCGCATCATCGACGTCGAACAGCGAAGTGGGGTACCCCTCGGGCAGATGGTCCGCAACCGCCGGTTCGCCGACGCCGTCCGCGCGGCGGTGTTAGGGGGATGACAGCCGCGACTCGTGACCGCTGATGCCCCATTTTCGGGGCAGCTCGACAGGGTCCGGATGGGACCTCGGCAAGCGCGTCACCACGACCCTCGTGGGTGGGCAGCGCACACAACGGCATCGACAAGCGTGTCGGTCGGGCTCATGTCAGGTGTGGTCCACGTCACGGTAGCTTCGGCGCGCGTCGACGCCCCCGCCGGCGCTGCCGAGGAGAGCGTCCATGACCACACCGCGCCGAGCCGCCACCGCCCTGACCGCCGTCCTGCTGCTGATCCTGACCGTCGCGGCCCCCGCCCAGGCCGCCACCCCCGCCACCACGCCTCCGGTGTCCGGGTCGCTGGGCACCTACAACATCTCCGGGGTGTACGTGGCCGGGGTGTCCTCCGGCGGCTACATGGCCACCCAGCTGCACGTCGCCTACTCGTCCCGGATCCGCGGCGCGGCCGTCTTCGCCGCCGGCCCCTACTACTGCTCCCAGAACACCGTCGCCCAGGCGCTCTACGGCTGCGGTGACAGCATCTACCCGACGAACGTGTCGGCGCTGGAGGCGTACACCCGCACCTGGGCGTCGTACGGCTGGGTCGATCCGGTCGGCAACCTCTCCGGCGATCCGGTGTACGTGTTCCACGGCAACAATGACACCGCCGTCGAGAGGTCCGTCACCGACGACCTGGTCCGCTACTACCAGCGCTTTGGTGCCAGCGTGCAGTACGACAGCGGCTCGGCCGCCGGTCACTCGTGGGTAACCCCGTACGGCACGCTGGGGTGTACGGCGACCGCGTCGCCCTACCTGAACGACTGCGGCACCGACCCGCAGAACGCCCTGCTGCGCAAGCTGCTCGGCGGGGTCAACGCGCGCAACACGGGAGCGCTGGGCGGCACGCTCGTGCGCTTCGGCCAGAACACGTTCGCGGTCAACGGCTGGGCCAACGGGTTGAGCATGGACGCCAACGGCTACGCGTACGTCCCGTCGGCGTGCGCGGCCGGCCAGTCGTGCCGGCTGCTGGTCGCGCTGCACGGCTGTGTGCAGGGGGCTGGGTCGGTGGGTACGGCGTTCGTCGACCGGGCCAACCTCAACCAGTACGCGGACACCAACAACCTGGTCGTGCTCTATCCGCAGGCGGGTACGGCTCTGAGCAACCCCAACGGCTGCTGGGACTGGTGGGGCTATCTGGGCGCGACCAATTTCCCGATCAAGGGCGGTGCCCAGCTCGAAACGATCATGAACATGGTCCGCCGCCTGGACGGCTGACGGCGACGGCCGTCAGCCCAGGAACAGTTGGAGCAGGACGACAACGGCGAGCAGCGCCGGCCCCCGGGAACCCTGCCGCAGCAGGTCGACCGGGACCATTCCGAACGGGGTGTTGACCGTCGCGCCACCGTAGTCGATCGGCGGGCGGGTGCCGGCCCGGAAGGCGGCGGCCACCACCCCGAGCACCAGCGTCGGCGCGAGCCAGGCCGGGCCGGCGTCGACGCTGGGCAGGCTCGGCAGGGTCAGCAGCCACCACAGGCCCGCGCCGATCGCCGGCACCACCACGTGGATGCCGCGCAGGAGCGCGTCGCTGCCGCCGAGCGCCCGGCGTAGCCCGGCCGACCGGCTGACCGCGCGCAGCCCGCCGGTCAGCCGGTCGACGGCGAGGTAGGCGAACACCACCTGCGCGGCCCCGGCCAGGCCGGGCAGGGCGAGCGCGGCCGCGTACTGGACACCGACGAGACCCGCCCAGATCAGCAGGGCGCTGGGGTGCCGGCGCAGTCGTCGGACGTCCGCCTGGAGCAACGCCCACCAGCCCGGACCGGGCAGGAACCGGCTGCTGCGGACCCGGCCGACCCGCCGCCAACGACGGCTCTCCACCAGGCCGGTCAGCAGGCTCGGGTCGAGCAGGATCGTGGCCGTGGCGGCGGCGTTGGCGAACTGCGCGCCGGTGGTCAGGGTGGCCCGGTCGACGAGGGGCAGCGCGCGTACCGCCAACACCGTGGCGACGACCGCGAGCGGCACGGCGACGGCGACCAGCGCGATCGTCGGCGTCGACGACGGCCGGGGCAGTCCCTCGCCGAGGCGGCCGGTGAGCACCACGACGGCGGTGATGACCGCCGCGACCACCATCGGGACCGCGCCGGCCAGGGCCGGCCACCGCCGTCCCGTCCGGCTGCTCTGGGCGACGACGCTGAGCGCCAGCGTGGCGGCGCCCCATCCCGCGCCGGCGACGGCCGCCCACCCCAGGGTCGCCGGGTCGCTGACACCGCCGAGCGCCGCCACGGCCACCCCGAGCGCGGCGGTGCCCACCGCCGCGCCCGCCACCAGGACCGCGAGGCGCGGCGCCAGCCAGGCCCGCCGATCGATCGGCGCGCTGGTCACCCAGCTCTGCGTGGCCGGGGTGACCAGCAGCGGGCCGAACGCGCGCAGGCCGCGCCAGACGAGCCCGGCGCCGGCGAGCAGCGCGGCGAGGGCCAGCCACCACCGCACGCCCGGCTCGGCCTGGCCCACGGTGGGGGAGTCCAGCATGTTGCGGCTGGCGCTGATCCCGAACCAGCCGTACATGCCCAGGAACAAAACCATGACGTAGGCGTCGCCCAGCACATCGCCGAGCGAGTGCTCGTGGTGGCGGCGGCGGGCGCGGCGCAGGTGCGTACGGACCTGTCGGGCCGTGGGCAGCCCGGCGGGCGCTTCGGCGATCGTGGTCGGCGCGGCCGTCACCGGCCGATCTCGATCCGCTCGTCCACGACCGCGTCGATCAGCTCCGGGTCGTGCGAGGCCATCAGCACGGTGGTGCCGGCGTCGCGTTCGCGCCGCAGCCGGTCGGCGAGCCACTGCCGTCCGGCGACGTCGAGGCGCTGCTCCGGCTCGTCGAGGATCAGCACCCGACGCGGCCGGACGAAGCAGGACGCCAGCGCGAGCCGGCGGCGCTGCCCGCTGGACAGGGTGACCGGGAGTTGATCACGGGCCGGTTCCAGGCCCAGCTCGGTGAGCACCTCCTCGACCGGCTCGGCGTTGCCCCCGTGGGCGTACGCGACAAGCTCCAGGTGCTCGACCACGGACAGGTCGGGGAAGAAGTCGATGTCGTCCAGGGCGGCGGCCACCAGTGAGCGCACCTGTGGGTCGGTCTCGTCGGCCCGGTACCCGTGCACCCGCACCTCGCCCGCGTCCGGCCGGTCGGCGCCCACCACGCAGCGCAGCAGAGTCGTCTTGCCGCTGCCGTTGGGGCCCAGCACCACCGCGATCCGACCCGGCGGCAGGGTGAAGGTCACATCGTCGAGCACGACCAGGTTGCCGAAGTTGCGGCTGAGTCCCCGCACCGAGAGAGCGTCCACGGTCACACACTCTCCCAGACCGACGCCACCGGCCACGACGAGCGATCGACATCACGCCGGCCCGGGGGGACACACCGCTCAGGGGGTGGCCGGCGGCGCTTCGACGTCGTGTACCAGGCGTTCGTCGGCGGCGGCCAGCGCCCGGTCGTCGCCGACCTCCTCGGCCACCGTCGCCGCGTCCGCCCACAGCCGCCGCGCGTCGGAGCGGTCGCCCAGCGCGGCGGCGGCGTCGCCCAGGTAGAGCAGGGTACGCCCCAGCCCCGCCGTGGGCCGGACGTCCTCGCGTAGCCGTCGGCTCTCGGCCAGCAGCTCGTACGCCGTCCGCGCCTGCCCCGGCGCGCTGGTCAGCAGCGTCGCGCCCGCGTTGAGCAGCGCCGCGGCGCGGCTGGTCGTGTCGTTGACCGACTCGTACTCGCGCAGCGCGGCCCGCCAGGCCTGCGCCGCGTCCAGGTGCTCGCCGAGGCTGGCGTGCACCAGCACCAGGTTGGTCAGCGCGGCGGCGTAACCGCGCGCGTCACCCACCGACCGGAACGTGTTCGCCGCCCGCACCAGATGGTGGTGCGCGGCGTCCAGCTCGCCCCGGGCCAGCTGCGCCGCGCCGAGGCCCAGCTGGGTGAGGGCGTGCCCGGCCCGGTCCGCGGACGAGCGGTGCCGGCGGGACAGCTCCAGGTGCTCCACCGCGTCGTCGAGTTGCCCCAGGTCGAGCAGCGCCAGGCCGAGGTTCATCCGCGCCTGGGCGGTGCCCCGCCGGCCGCGTTCGGCCACCGCGAGCGTGAGCGCCGCCGCCGCCCCCTGCGGGTCGTGCCGACGTCGGCGCAGCACGCCCAGCTCGTTGTGCGCCCAGCCGGCGATCTCCGGTCGGTCGTCGGCCGTCGGGGTGGCCAGGACCGTGCGGCACACCTGCTCCCACTCGTCGAGCCGTTCGACGTGGGCGAGCCACCCGCAGAGCGCCACGGCCAACCGGAACCACCACCGGCGTACCCGTCGGGGCAGCGTCTCGGCCGCCCCGGCGGGCACCCGGACGACCGCGAGCAGCAAATCCTGGTGTAGGTCGAACCAGCCGTACGGGTCGTCGTCCAGCGGCAACGACCACTCCCGGTCCGGCGGGGAGCCCAGCACGGTCAGGTTGGCGGCGTGCCGTTCCGCCCGCCGGGCCAGATGCCGGGTGAGCCGGGCCTGCGCGGCGACCCGGGAACGGGCCGGATCGGCGTCGCGCAGGTGCAGGCGGGCGTTCGCGGCGAGTAGCGGACGGACCTCGTACCGGTCGCCGGGGGCGCCGACCACGAACGCGGCGGCGGCCAACTGGTCCAGCAGCCCGGTGATCCGCTCGGGGTGCCGGCGGGCCAGGGCCGCGATGGTCGGCCGGTCCACCGGGGCGGGAGCCAGCGACATCAGGCGGTACAGCCGGCGGGCCTCGCGGGTCAACGCCCGGTAGGCGGTGTCCCGTTCGGTGACGAGCTGGGCCGCCGGCGAGACGGCGACCCGCTGGTGCGGCGGGGTGCGCACCGCCCGGCGCAGCGCGTCCAGGACGTCGACGTGCCGCCAGCCGTGCTGGGCTGTGCGGTAGCCGAGCGCGCGGACGGTGCGCGGCTGCCGGCCGCACAGGTCGACGATCTCGCGCACCGCCGGATCGGTACGGGGGTCGGCGCGGCGGACCCGGGCGGCCGGGGCGGCGCCGCCGGCGGCGGCGAACAGTTCGACCGCCTCGTCCGGGCCGGGCTCGGCGATCCAGTGCTCCACCACTCCGTTCAATCCGCTGAGCGCGGGTCCGCCGGCCAGCAGCAGCCGGCAGGTGCGCGCGGTCGGCGGTAGCAGCGCGCGGACCTGCTCGGGCCGGTCGACGTTGTCCAGGACCAGCAGGATCTTGCGACCGTCGACCTTGCGGCGGATCGCGGCGGCCGCGGCCGCGAGGGCGTCCGGCCGACCGGACGCCGGTGGCGCGCTGCCCAGGACCCCCGCCAACGCGGTGAGCACCTGCCGGGGAGAACGGGGTCGACCGCCCCGGCGCAGGTCGAAGTGGTACTGCCCGTCCGGGAAGTCCGCCCGGCACAGGTTCGCCGCCTCAATGGCGCAGGCCGACGTGCCCACCGCCCGCCGGCCCAGCACCGCCACGGCGTGCTCGCGCCCGAGCAGGTCCAGCACCGCCCGCACGTGCTCGTCGCGGCCGGTGAACCCCGCCGTGTACGGCAGGGTCGGCACATCCTCGGCCGGCGTGCTGACCACCTCGGTGGGCTCCGGACCGGTCTCCCGCCCGGCCCGGCGCTGATGCGCGTACACCGCGAAGCCGATCGCGCCGACGAGCCCGACCACGATGCTCGCCGGGCCGAGCAGCTCGGCGGCCGGGCCGAGCGCGCTGCTCACCAGCTCGGAGAGCAGGTTGATGCCCACGTTGCCGAGCACCCCGCCGAGCAGCGAGAAGACGGCGGCGAGCAGCGGCCACCTCGGCCCTCGACCGGGTGCCCCGGCAGGGCGGGTCACCGTACGCCCCCGGAGACCAGGCCGGCGACGAGTTGCCGCCGGGCGAGGACCATGAGCGCCACCGGCAGCACCGAGGCGAGCACCGAACCGGCGGCCAGGACCCCGCTGTTGGACACGAAGCCGCGGCTCTGCCCGGCCAGGAACAACCCGAGCGGAGTGGCCTCCGGGCCGCTGAACAGCAGGCCCACCGCCAGGTCGTTCCAGACCTGGACGAACTCCAGCACGGAGACGGCGACCACGGCCGGCAGGTTGTGCCGGGCCAGTCGACGAAGCGTGCCCCACCAGCGCCGGCCGCCCAGCCGAGCGCCGCGTACCTGGTCGGCAGGCAGGTCGGCGAACGCGTTACGCAGCACCAGCACCGCGAACGGCACCCCCAGCGCCACGTGCACCAGCGCCAACCCGCGTGCGGTACCGGAGGAGAGCACCAGGCCGAGCACCTCGTTGACCGGCCCGGCGATTACCTGCACCGGGACGACGGTGGCGGCCATCAGCAGCAGACCGGTCGCCTGTGCGGCCGGCCCGGTCAGCCACGCCAGCGGGTACGCGGCCAGCAGCCCGACGACGAGAACCGTCGCGGTGACGACGGTGGCCAGCAGCAGGGTGAAGCCGAGCGCCCGCCACAACTCGCCGCCGCCGAGCAGGGCCGCGTAGGAGCCCGCGCCGGGCGGGGCCGACCACCAGCCCTGCGCGGCGGCGTCGACCTGCCCGTGCGCGGAGGTCGCCAGCAGCACCACCAGCGGAAAGAGCCAGGCCACCGCGGCGGCGGCGGCGAGCACCCGGAACAGTCGGCGCGGCGGCAGCGTCGGAGCCGCGTCGGGCGTCGCCTCGACGCGCGGCGGCGGCCACGCCTGGCGGACGAAGAACGCCGCCACCAGCATTCCGGCGCCCACCGCCGCCAGCCAGACGACGCCGAGCGCGGCGCCCTGCCCGGTGGTGGTGCCGCCCGAGGTCTGCCAGACCCGCAGGGCGAGCACCGCCGCGTCGTCGCGGACCGACCCGGGCGTCATGACCAGGATCAGGTCGAAGGTGCGGCTCGTGCCGAGCGCCACCAGGGCGAAGACCACCGCGACGGTACGCAACAACAGCGGTCGCCACTGCGCGTCCCACAGGACGTGTCGCCGGCCGCCGCCGTAGGCGCGTACCGCGTCGGCCAGGCTCGGCGGTACACGGTCCAGCGCGGCCCGGAAGACCAGCACGGCCAGCCCCACCCACGCCCAGACGAACGCCGACATCAACGCCACCGTGACCAGGCCCGGCCCGAGCAGTTGCGGGGCGTCCTCGGCCCAGCGGCCGGTGACCCGAGCCGCGAGCAGGGTCACCAGGCCACGGGTCGGGTCGGGGTCGTACATGAGCCGGAAGGTCACGCCGGTGACGACCAGCGGCAACGCCACCGGCACCAGCAGGATCAGGCGGACCAGGCCACCCTCCTGGGAGCGGCGCGACACGACGGCGAACAGGTAGCCCAACGCCGTCACCACGGCCGGCACCAGCACCGCCCACAGCACCGTACGGCCGACCACCGCGCCGGTGTGCGGCGCGGCGAGGGCGGCCCGGAAGTGCTCCGCGCCGACCCAGCGACCGTCGGTGGTGACGCTGGCGTGCAGCGTGCGCAGCACCGGCCACAGCACCAGCGCCCCGAGCAGCAGCGCGGCCGGCAGCAGCAGCGCGGAGGTCGCACCGGCCGCCGGGTAGGCCCGGCCCCGGCGCGGCGGGCCGACGTCGTCGAGCACCGTCAGCTCGCCGAGCACCCGGGTCTCGCTCACCGGTCACCGTCCGCGTCGCGGGCCGCCGCGGCGAGCTGTCGGGTGGCGTCGTCGATCGCCCGGCGGGCCGGCACGCCGCCGGTGACGTCGGCGAAGAAGTCCTGCATGATGCGCCAGATGCCGACGCCGTCCGAGCCGGTGAACGCCCCCGGCAACTGGTCGGAGAGGTCGAAGTGCAGGGTGTCCGGACCGCGCATCTCGCGGGCCAGTTGCCGGCGGACGGGGTCGGCGTACTCGGTCAGCGCGATGGTGGTGTTCGGCGACAGGTAGCCGCCGGCCCGCAGCCAGGGACCGAACGCGTCGGCCCGGGTCAACCACTCGACCAGCTCCAGTCCGCCCCGGTCGTGGTCGAAGGCCACCGCGACGTCGCCGCCGACGATCAGCGCGCCGCTGCCCGCCCCGGCGCTCGGGAAGCGGAAGGTGACCGGCTCCTCGGGCCCGCTGCGGAACCGGCCCACCACCTCGGCGGTGAAGTCGGCCTCGAAGACCATCACCGCCCGCCGTGAGCGCACCACCTGGATCACCGACTCCTCGTACTGGGTGAGCAGGGCACGTTTGCCACCGCCGGGGAACGCGCCGTCGATGCTCCACAGCTCGGCGAGCCGGTCCAGGGTGTCGCGCACCGCCCGGCCCTGCCAGTCACCCTCGGCCGCGGCGAGGGCGTCGTAGGCGGTGGGCGCGAGGTCGGCCAGCACGTTCTCGAACCAGTCGGTGAGGACCCAGCCGTCCGCCGCGCCGATGGCCAGGGGCGCCGGACCGCCGTCGCGGGCGAGCGCGCCGAGGCGGCGGGTCAGCGAGACCAGTGCGTCCCAGCTCGTCGGCGGCTCGGGCAGCATCGAGGGCAGATGCCACACCAGGGACTTGTGCGCGGCCTTGACCCACAGGCCGTAGCGCTGCCCCTCGGCGATCAGCAGGTCGCCGAGGCCGATCGGCACCGCGTACTCGGTCGACGGTCGCACCGGGCGCAGCCACCCCCGCGCGGCGTACTCGGTGACCAGGCCGGGACGCGACAGGATCGCCACGTCCGGCGAGGTGCCCGCGAGGTGCCGGGCGCGCAGGAACGCGTCGATGTCGTTGCCGGCGCTGACCACCCGCACCGGAGCGGGGTACGCGGCCACGACCTCGCGGAAGCGGTCCAGCTCGCCGCCGCTCCAGACCACCGCCACCTGTACCGAGCGGGTGCCGCCGCCGCACCCGGTCGCGGTGGCCGCCGCGCCGACGGCGGCGGCGCGCAGCAGCGTACGACGGGTGAGGCCGCCGGCCCGCGTCACCGTGGGACCTCGACGGGCTCGGTGACCAGGCGGTGCCGCGTCGGGATCTCGGCCAGGGTGGACGGATCGGCGGTGCAGACGAGCGTGGCGACCCCCGGCGTTTCCGACGGGGCGAGTCGGGGCAGCAGGTCGCCGAGGCGGCTGCCGCCAGCGGGGTCGACGGGTAGGTCGACGACGAGCACCTCAGGCAGGCAGACGGCGGCCCGGGCCAGCGCGACCCGGAACCGCTGCGCGTCGGAGAGCACGTGCGGGAGCAGGTCGAGCGTCGGCGCCAACTCCAGCCGCTCCACCACCGTCGCCGTCCAGTCGTCGGCCATCTCGTGCACTCGTTCACGTTTGCGTTGGCCGTACTCGATGTTGCGACGCACGGTGAGCTGCGGCAACAGCGCGCCGCCCGCCGGCACGTAGCCGATCTGCCGGCGCGGCGGCGGCAGGCCCGTGACGTCCCGCTCGGCCACCATGATCCGACCGGTGACCGGGGCGGCCAGGCCGGCCAGTACCCGGGCCACGGCCGTGCCGACCCGGGGCGGCGCGACCAGCGCGGCCGTCTCGCCGGCCGCGACGTCGAGGGTGACCGGCCCGGTGCCGGGGACGGCGACCAGCGCGCGTAGTCGTAGCGTTGCCCTCACCTCCGGTGACCGCTGGCGACCGTCCCAGGGTGGCACACGTGGCCGACAGTCGATGTCCCGCCGATCTTCCACTGTGGAGGCGACAGGCACCTACCGGGGGCCGTAGAGGGCAGCCAGGCCGGCGGCCGTGGCGGCCAGGAGTTCGCGGAGCGCGACCGGGGTCAGCACCTCCACCTCGGCGCCGAGGCGCAGCAGATCGCCGTGGGCGTGGGTCAACGACTCGATCGGCAGCACGGCGGTCACCCAACCCTGGGCGTCGGCGGGACCGGCACTGGCGTCCACGGCGGCCACCACCGGATCACTGCCGATCTCCCGCAGCCGCTCCCGGCCGGCGGGGGACAGGCGTACGGTGGCCTCGTCCTGGTGCAGTCGGGCGCGGAACCGCACCACGTGCTCGCGCCACCAGGCCGGCAGGTCGAAGTCGGCCGGCCGGTCGAACTCCTCAGCCAGCGAGGTCAGCGCGAGGATCTGGTTGACCCGGTAGGTCGCCGGCTCGGACCGGCCCGGTTGCGTGGCCACCACGTACCACCGGCCGCCCTTGAGCACCAGGCCGTACGGCTCCAGCACCCGGGTCACCTCACCCCGCCAACCGCGGTAACGCACCCGCACGCGCTGCTGCCGCCAGACGGCCTCGGCCGTGCGGGCCAGCTCGGGGGAGGCGTCGCCGTCCGCGTACCAGCCGGGTGTGTCCAGGTGAAAGCGCTGCTGGAGCTGGTTGGCCCGGTCGCGCAACGGCATCGGCAGCGCCTCGTGCAGCTTGAGTCGCAGCGCCGCCACCACGTCGCCGTAGCCCAACTCGTCGGCGGGGCCGGGCAGCCCGGCCAGGAAGAGCCGCTCCGCCTCCTCGGCGGTCAGGCCGGTCAGCCGGGTCCGCCAACCGTCGACGAGCTGGTAACCGCCGGCGTGCCCGGCCTCCCCGTAGAGCGGAATGCCGGCGGCGTGCAGCGACTCCACGTCGCGGTAGATGGTGCGTGGGGAGACGGACAGCCGCTCGGCGAGCTGGGCGGCGGTCAGCCGGCCGTGCGACTGAAGCAGCAGCAGGACGGAAATGAGTCGACTGGCCCGCACTCCACTGACACTAGCTGTCAGCGAAGTGGTCCTACCGTCCCGGCATGGCATTCGACGACAAGGATCTACGCACGCTGGAGCCGATCGTGGTGGACGGTTGGCAGCTCAAGCGTTACCACATCGACCAGCCGGGGCAGCCGATCGAGCCGGCGGTGGAGAAGGCGGCATACGACGTACTGCCGGCGCTGCTGGCCCGCGCGGTGCGTGACGACACGCCGGCCGCCGGGTGGGTGGTGCTGCACCGGGGCGCGGACACCGGCGCCTACCTGCTGGCGTACACCTGGGTGTGGGACAACGCGTTGCAGGTGCACATCGCGGTGGCCGGTCAGCCGGTGCTGGACTGCCCGGACGACGACCCGACCCACTTCGTCGAGCTGGCTCGGCGCGAGGTCGGCTGCGTCTGGGAGTTGGGGGTGCTGGAGCACGAGCGGGCCGCCTGGGTCCGGCACCTGCTGGCCCCGGAGACCCCCGACCTGGCCGGCTATCTGGGCGACTCGCGAGCGGAAGGGCCGGTCGGCCACTGATGGGCGACTTCGACTTCTACGTGGGCACCTGGAACGTGGTCAACCGGCGGCTCCGCGAACGGCTGACCGGCTGCGACGAGTGGGACGAGTTCCCCGGCGTGTCGGTGGCGCGCAGCTTCTTCGGCGGGGGCGGCAACTTCGACGAGATCACCTTTCCCACCAGGGGTTTCTCCGGTGCCACGATCAGAATCTTCGACCCGGCGAGCGAGCAGTGGTCGATCTACTGGATGAACAGCGGTCGCGGCGAGTTGGAGCAGCCGCCGGTGGTGGGTCGTTTCGTCGACGGGGTCGGCCGCTTCTACGCCGACGACCGGCACGAGGGGCGTCCGGTGCGGTGCCGGTTCATCTGGTCCGGGATCACCGCGACGACAGCCCGGTGGGAGCAGGCGTTCTCGGTCGACGGCGAAGGCACCTGGGAGACGAACTGGATCATGGAATCGACGCGAGCGTCCATGGACTAGCCTGCGGGTCGTGCGCAGGTGGCGGCGGGTGGATCCGTGGGGTTTCTGGCAGGCGTTCACCGGGTTCATGGTGGTGCTCGGATCGGTGGTGGGCCTGGCGGTGCTGGCCGGCGTCGGGTTGGCGCTGCTGCGCGGCGACCTCGACCCGCGCGACGACGTCGGCGTGTTGACCGTGTTTCCCTTCGTCGGGTTGTGGTTGACGGGGGTCACCCGCCTGTACCTGACCGGGATCTACGTCAATGACGAGGGCGTACGGCTGCGGCACATCGTGCGCACGCGGACGATCCGATGGTCCGAGGTGACCGGGTTCGAGGCGCGTCCCGCGCGGTTACTCGGCGGGCCCTCCGTGCGCCTCGCCTGCTGGGTGCGGACGACCGACGGCGCGTTCGAGTCGTCGGTGCAGCGGCGTTCCCGCAAGGGAAGCTGGCGCAAGGAGCCCGGGCCGGTGCTCTCCCCGGACGACTTCGACGGGATGCTCGCCCGGCTCGACGCCGAACGGGCCTCCCACCGCCCCGGCCCGCAGGTGGCCCGGCGCTAGTTAACGGCCGTTCGGTCGCGGTGTTAGGGTCCGTTCACCGCCCCGCATGGAGGAAGCGATGCCCTCCGACCACGTCGACGTGCTCATCATCGGCGCCGGCCTGTCCGGCGTCGGCGCCGCCTGCCACCTGCGCCGCGACTGCCCCGACAAGACGTACGCGGTGCTGGAGGCGCGCGACGCCGTCGGCGGCACCTGGGACCTGTTCCGCTACCCGGGCGTCCGGTCCGACTCGGACATGTTCACCCTCGGCTACTCGTTCAAGCCGTGGACCGACGCGCGGTCGATCGCCGACGGCGCGAGCATCCTCGAGTACGTGCGCGAAACGGCCCGGGAGTACGACGTGCAGCGGCACATCCGCTTCTCCCACCGGGTGACGCGCGCCGAGTGGGACAGCGACGCCGCCCGCTGGACGGTGTACGCCGAGCGCACCGACACCGCCGAAACGGTGGTGCTGACCTGCTCGTTCCTGTTCGCCTGCACCGGCTACTACCGATACGACGAGGGATACACGCCCACTCTGCCGGGCGTCGACGCGTACGCCGGGCGGTTGGTGCACCCGCAGCACTGGCCGGACGACCTCGACCACGCCGGCAAGCGGGTGGTGGTGATCGGCAGCGGCGCGACCGCCGTGACGTTGGTGCCGGCCCTGGCGCGGCGGGCCGCCCACGTGACGATGCTGCAACGCTCACCGTCGTACGTCATCGCCCTGGCCGCACGCGACCGGCTGGCCGACGCCCTGCGGCGTCGGCTGCCGGCGGGCGTCGCGTATCCGGTGGTGCGGTGGAAGAACGTGCTGGTGTCCACGGCCACGTTCCAGCTCAGCCGGCGCGCGCCGGGGCTGGTGAAACGGCTGCTGCGCCGGGCCGCGGCGCGCCTGCTGCCGGTCGGGTACGACGTCGACCGGCACTTCTCGCCCCGGTACGACCCGTGGGACCAGCGCCTCTGCGTGGTGCCCGACGGCGATCTCTTCACCGCCGTGTCGGAGCGTCGGGCATCGGTGGTGACCGACACCATCGACACGTTCACCGCCGACGGCCTCCGGTTGGCCTCCGGCGACGAGGTGCGCGCCGACATCGTGGTGACCGCGACCGGGCTCAACCTGCTCGCCCTCGGTGGCCTGACGCTGCGCGTCGACGGTGTCGACGTCGACCTGGCCGGCACCGTCGCCTACAAGGGCATGATGCTCTCCGGGGTGCCGAACTTCGCGCTGACCATCGGCTACACCAACGCGTCGTGGACCCTGAAGGCCGACCTGGTCGCCGGCTACGTCTGCCGGCTGCTGCGCCACCTGGACCGCACCGGCCAGCAGGTCGTCACCCCCCTGCCGCCACCCGGTGACGAGCGGGTGCCGCTGATCGACCTGCGCTCCTCGTACGTGCGGCGCGGTGTCGCCGCCCTGCCGCGCCAGGGCGCGCGGACGCCGTGGCGGCTGCACCAGAACTACGTCCGCGACGTGCTGCTGATGCGGCACGGCCGGCTCGCCGACGAGGGCGTCCGGTTCTCCCGCCGCGCCCGCCAGGGAAGGAGCACCGATCGTGCGGAGGTTTGAGTTCGCCGGCGCGACGGCCGTGGTGACCGGCGCGGCCAGCGGCATCGGCGAAGCACTGGCGCACGGCCTGGCCGACCGGGGCGCTGACCTGGTGCTCCTGGACCGGGCCGGCGAGCGGTTGGACGCGGTCGTCGCCGCCATCGGCGTCACCCACCCGGACCGACGCGTGCACACCTACCGCGTGGACCTCGCCGACGCGGCGGCCACCGCGCGGGTGGCGGCCGAGATCGGCCAGCGTCATCCGCGGATCCGGCTGCTGGTGAACAACGCCGGTGTCGGCCTCGGCGGTCGGTTCGACCAGGTCACGTTCGACGAGTTCAGCTGGGTCATCGAGATCAACTTCCGGGCGGTGGCGCAGGTGACGCACGCGCTGCTGCCCGCGCTCAAGGCCGAACCGGGCGCGCACCTGGTCAACATCTCCAGTCTGTTCGGGCTGATCGCGCCGGCCGGGCAGGTCGCGTACGCGGCGAGCAAGTTCGCCGTCCGGGGCCTCACCGAGGCGCTGCGGCACGAGCTGGTCGACGACGGCATCGGGGTGACGTCGGTGCACCCGGGCGGGATCCGGACCCGGATCACCGAGAACGCCCGCGTCGGCAGCGGCGTGCCGGCCCAGGAGTACGCCGCCGGTCGGGCGCAGTTCGAGAAGCTGCTCACGATCGCTCCGGAGCGGGCCGCCGAGGTGATCCTGCGGGGCGTCGAGCGACGGCGGGGCCGAGTGCTCATCGGCTGGTCGGCGAAGGTGCCCGACCTGCTGGCCCGGATCATGCCGGCGTCGTACCACCGGGTGCTGATGGTCGGCCTGAACCGGGGCGTGGCGCGGCCCGCGCCGGTCCCGCCGCCGGTCGCCGACCCCACCTGATCAGGGCGGGCTGCCGCCGCGCTTCTCCTCCTGGGCCAGCACCGCCTCCCGGTGCTCGGGCTCGTCGCGGCGGTCCAGCTCGGCGGCGAGTCGCGGGTCGGCCACCAACCGCTCCCGGTTGCGGTGCAGGAAGCTCTCGAAACCCCCGGTGTACGGGCAGGCCAGCTCGCCGAGCGCCCGCTCCGGCGCGTACCGGCAGCCGGCGCAGTAGTCGCTGATCTCGTCGATGTCGGTGCCGTCCACCGCGTACGGGCGAGTGTCCACCCTGGCCAGGTCGGCGTACTGGCTCATGCCGATCACGGTCGCGTTCATCACCCAGTCGGTGCCGTCGACGAAGCAGCGCTGGAACCAGTCCGCCACCTCGGCGGGACGCCAACCGCGCTGCAACGCGTAGTTGCCCAGCACGAGCAGCCGGGGGCTCTGGTGCGTCCAGGCCCGGTCACGGACGGCGGCGAGGACGTCGGCCAGACAGCGCGCCTCCACCGCGTCGGCGTCCAGGTCGGCGAACCACTGCGGCATCGGCTCGGTCGCGGTCAGCCAGTTCGCGCCCCGGAACTGCGGCTCGTGGTACCAGTACAACTGCCAGAGGAACTCCCGCCAACCGAGCAGCCCGCGGATGAACGGCTCCACCGCCGTACGGGGGGCGGCACCGGACCGCCACGCCTGCTCGGCGGCGCGCACGGCCGGCTCGGGGTGCAGCAGCCCCAGGTTGAACGACGACGAGAGCGTCGAGTGCGCGAACAGCGGGTCGTCGGCGCTCATCACGTCGGCGTAGCGGCCGAACCCGGGCAGCCGGTGCGCGAGGAAATGCGCCAACCGGGCCTGCGCCTCGTCGTACGTGGCCGGGTACCGCCGGGGACCGTCCCGACCGACGAACCGCACCCCGTCGGCCGCCCACCCGTCAAGGTCGCGGCGGACCTGCGCGTCGATGTCGTCCTCGACGATGGGCGGCGGTGGCGGCGGGGTGGCGGGTACGGCGGGGGCCTCACCGCGTGGGCGGCGCGGCGTCGGGGCGGTCGCGGGGAGCCGGGCCGGCCCGGTCAGCACGTCGTGTCGGCGACGGGCCTGCCGGTAGTAGTCGGCCATCCGCAGCGGACCGCGCCGGGTGCGGTCCGCCCAGCCCGCGAAGTCGGACTGGCTGGTGATGAAACCGCGCGGCGGCAGCACGGTCAGGCCGGGCACCGAATGGGCGAACGCCAGCGCGGCCCGGGAGTGCGGGTGGCACACCTCCACCGGCTCGCCGACCTGTGTCAGCGCCTCGCGGAACGTGTCGGTGCGCAGCAGCAACGCCCGGTCGCCCAGCTCGGCGGCGCGGTGGCGCAGGGCGGAGAGGATCAGGTGCGCCTTCTGCCGGTGCATCGGGCGGCGGCGGAACAGCTCCCGGATCTCGACCAGGAGGACCGGTTGATCGGGGTCGTCGAGGAAATGTGGCCCGAGTTGGTCGGCCAGCAACCATCGGCGGCGTAACATCCCGCAATTCTGCCCATTTTCGGGCCGTCCCGCGCGCCGGCAGGCCGGATGATCGATGTCTGATCCAGATCGATGTCAGGCCGTACGGCTCGTGACGGCCCCGGCGTCACGTTTGCGCAGCACCACCGTCACGGCCACGAGGGCGACCAGCAGCAGCGCGAGCACCGGCACCGGGGCCGGTCCGAGTGGCACGAGCAGCGCCACCCCGGCGACGACCGGATAGGCGACCACCACCGCGCCGTGCTGTTGGCGGCGGACGTGCAGCACCCAGACGGTGAGCAGGAAGACGGCCAACGGTACGGCCACCGCGTACGCGGCGGTCGTTCCGGACACGTGCGCGAGGTGCCGCTCGTGGTCCACCACCACGGGCAGGCCGGCGCCGACGGCGGCGATCGCGGCGAAGATGAGGTAGTGGCCGTAGCCCCAGATCAGGGAGTACGGCAGCCGGTCGGGCGCCTCGACCGGGCGGTCGAAGTAGAGCCACCAGAGCGCGTACACGATGACCGCGCCGACCGCCGCGAGCGCCCAGAGACCGTGCTCGCCCGCGTCCAGGCCGGTCTGGATCGCCACCGAGATCGCCAGCACCGCCTCGCCGAGCACGATCAGCGTGAACAGTCCGTACCGCTCGCCGATGTGCCCGGGGTGCCAGGGCGTCATGCCCGGCCGCTCGGCCACCGCCGGAACGAGCAGGTCGGCGAGCGCCAGCAGCAGGAACGTGACGATGCCCCAGTCGTCGGGCAGCGCCAGCCGCAGCAGCCAGCCGAGCTGCACGACGGCCACGCCGATCGCGTACCTGCGCGCCGCGGCCCGGTGCGCCGGATCGCCGGCGGCGGCCCGGCTCCACTGCACGACGGCGGCCAGCCGCATGACCACGTACCCGTAGGTGATGACGGTGAAGTCGCCCTCGGCGAACGCGCGCGGCACCCCGGCCGCCAGGATCAACGCCCCGGTGATCTGCACCAGTGTGGTGATCCGGTAGACGTCGTCGTCGGTGTCGTACGCCGAGGCGAACCAGGTGAAGTTCATCCACGACCACCAGATCGCGAAGAACACCATCAGGTAGCTGCGCAACGCGTGGTCGAGGTGCCCTTCGGCGACGTCGTGGTGCAGCGCGGACGCCGCCTGCGCCACGGCCACCACGAAACACAGGTCGAAGAAGAGCTCCAGCGGAGTGGCCGCGCGGTGTGGCTCGTCCCGGCGACGAGGCCGCATGGGCCGGTAGAACGGCCGCACCGAACGACTGTGGGTCACCGCAGCTCCTCAGGCCGACCGTCGGGGTCGGGCACACGATAACGGGTGCCGGCGGCCCGGTTCCGCCTGATCAGCCGCGCCGACGGCGGTGGGTCAGCCCTTCCAGCACGAGCGTCAGGCCGGCGCCGACCAGCCACACGTCCTTGGCCAGCCCGGCGCCCTGCTGCGTCGGTCGGATGCTGCCCTGCCGGCGCATCCCCGGCGTCTTCAGATAGAGCTGCACGAGACCCGCGCCGAACGCGGTCAGGCCGAGCCCCACCAGGGGCGTCGGCACGAACGGCGCGAGCAGCGCCGCCCCGAGAGCGATCTCCGAGTACGACAGCAGCTTGGCGAACCGGGGTGGGTCCAGTTGGCCGAGCTGCGGCATCGCCGCCACCGCCATCCCGTGCATGGCCTGCGCGGCCTCGCCCTCCAGATTGCGCTTGCCGAGACCTGAGTCGAGGAAGTACGCGCCGATGCTGGCCCGCAGCGGCAGGTGCGCGATTTTCATGATCACTCCCGGTGGCCGTGGTCCGAATCGTGGCCCGCGTACCCCGCGTGACCCGCGATAACCCGCCCCCCGGCCGACTGGGCCGGCCGTGGTGATCGAGGTAGGTTCGCCCGGGGCCCACCGCCGAGCCCGCTTCACCGCCCGGCCCCGGGTCCCGCCACCGACCACCACCAGGAGGCGCAGTGAGCCAGGAAGTCCGGGGAGTCATCTCCCGCAGCAAGGGCGCACCGGTCGAGGTCACCACCATCGTGGTGCCCGACCCCGGCCCCGGTGAGGCGATCGTCCGGGTCCAGTCCTGCGGCGTCTGCCACACCGACCTGCACTACCGCGAGGGCGGCATCAACGACGACTACCCGTTCCTGCTCGGCCACGAGGCGGCCGGCATCGTCGAACAGGTGGGGGAGGGCGTCACCGACGTGGCCCCGGGCGACTTCGTGGTGCTCAACTGGCGGGCGGTCTGCGGCGACTGCCGGGCCTGCCGTCGCGGCCGGCCCTGGTACTGCTTCAACACCCACAACGCCACCCAGCGGATAACCCTCACCGACGGCACGGAACTTGCCCCGGCGCTGGGCATCGGCGCGTTCGCCGAGAAGACCCTGGTGCACGCCGGCCAGTGCACGAAGGTGGACCCGGCGGCGCGGCCGGCCGCGGTGGGCCTGCTCGGCTGCGGTGTGATGGCCGGCGTGGGCGCGGCCATGAACACCGGCAACGTGACCCGCGGCGACTCGGTCGCGGTCATCGGCTGCGGCGGCGTCGGGGACGCGGCGGTGGCCGGCGCGGCCCTCGCCGGCGCCACGACGATCGTGGCCGTGGACACCGACAGTCGCAAGCTGGACTGGGCGAGGAAGTTCGGCGCCACGCACACCGTGAACGCCTCCGACGTCGACCCGGTCGAGGCGATCCGCGCCGCCACCGGCGGTTTCGGCGCCGACGTGGTCATCGACGCGGTGGGCCGACCGGAGACCTGGAAGCAGGCGTTCTACGCCCGGGACCTCGCCGGCACCGTCGTGCTGGTCGGCGTACCGACCCCGCAGATGCGGATCGAGCTGCCACTGCTGGACGTCTTCGGGCGCGGCGGCGCGCTCAAGTCCAGCTGGTACGGCGACTGCCTGCCCAGCCGGGACTTCCCGATGCTCACCGAGCTGTACCTCCAGGGCCGTCTCGACCTGGACGCCTTCGTCACCGAGGAGATCGCCCTCGACCAGGTCGAGAACGCGTTCGAGCGGATGCACCACGGCGACGTGCTGCGTTCGGTGGTGGTGTTCTGATGACCGTCCGGGTCGACCACGCGGTCACCGCCGGCACGTTCTCGCTCGACGGGCAGACCTTCGAAGTGGACAACAACGTGTGGGTGATCGGCGACGACGACGAGTGCGTCGTCCTCGACGCGCCGCACGACGTGGCCGCGATCCTCGCGCTGGTGGGCGAGCGCCGGGTGCGGGCCATCCTCGCCACCCACGCGCACGACGACCACGTACGGGTCGCTCCCGAACTGGCCGAGGCCACCGGCGCGCCGATCCTGCTGCACGCCGACGACCGGGTGCTCTGGGACCTGGTCCACCCCCATCTGCCGCCGCACGGCGAACTGCACGACGGGCAGATCGTCAAGGTGGCCGGCACGGCCCTGGAGGTGCTGCACACCCCGGGGCACAGTCCCGGCGCGTGCAGCTTCCACGCACCGGGCCTGGGCGCGGTGTTCACCGGCGACACCCTGTTCCAGGGCGGGCCGGGCGCGACCGGGCGGTCGTACAGCAACTTCGACACCATCGTCGAGTCGATCCGTACCCGGCTGTTGACCCTGCCACCGGACACTGTCGTGCACACCGGCCACGGCGACGACACCACCATCGGCGCGGAGGCCCCGCACCTGCCGGAGTGGCTGGCCCGGGGGCACTGACCCGAGCGGCCGGCGGACGCCTCAGCGTTCGTCGGCCGCGCCCAGCACCCGCTCCCTTCGGGACAGTGTCCGGGTCGGCGTAGGCGTTACGATCCGGCGCATGGCCGCCGAACACCCCGTACCCGTCGTCCGTCAGCTACGTCTCGTCGTGGAGGCAGCCGACCACGAGGCCGCAGTGGCGTTCTTCCGGGACGCGCTCGGCCTGCCCGTGGAGGCCGAGTTCACCAGCGACGGGGACGCGCGGGTGGTGATCCTGGACGCCGGCCGGGCCACGTTGGAGATCGCCAACCCGGCGCAGAAGCGCCTGATCGACGAGGTCGAGGTGGGCCGTCAGGTCGCCCCGCGCATCCGGGTGGCCTTCGAGGTGGACGACACCGCCGCGACCACGGCCCGGCTGGTCGCCGCCGGTGCGAGCGAGGTCGCGCCGCCGACGCTGACGCCGTGGCGGTCCCTCAACGCGCGGCTCGACGCCCCCGCCGATCTGCACATCACCGTCTTCGAGGAGCTGGACACGCCATGACGGCGACGGCGGAGCGCGATGGGCCGCGCTCCGGGTCTTTGCCGCCGGCACAGGCGGCTGCCCTCGCGTACGTGCGCTCGTCGGCGGTTGCCGAGCGGCCGGCGGCGCTCGCCACGATCGCCCGCCACCTCGCCGCCGCCGCTGTCGACGAGCCGGCACAGCGGTTGCTCGCCGCCGTCGAGCGCGGCCGGATCACCGTCAACTTCCACCCGGATCGACTGTGCGCCGACGGGCGTGCCGTCGCGACCGCGCTCGCCGAGGACGGGGTGTACCGCAGTCAGTTCGTCACGGGGATCTCCGCCGGTGGCCTCACCGCGTACCCCGGTGGCGACCGCGACCGTTGGGAGCGGCGGATGTTCGGCGGCGCGTACCAACAGACCGGGGTGACCCCGGCGGACCGCCCGATCTACGGCGGGTTGAACCTGCTCGACCACGCCGACGGCGCCTGCCCCCGCTTCGGCTCCTGCCATCTGCGACTGCGCCCGGCGGTGCTGGCGCGGGCGACCTTCTGCCTCGGCGACAGCTACCTCGGCCCCGGGGTGGTGGGAACGGCCGACGCCTTCGAGGCGGTCCTCGCCGGACTCCTGGCCGAGGTGGCCCGCACCGGCGTGTGCCTCGGCCGCGCCGAGACGGACGTCGCCTCCCTGACGCGGACGCTGCTCGACGGCCCGCGCGCGCCGGGAACCGTCGGCCGGGCGCTCGACGACTACGTGGAGGCCCAGGTCCACGGCACCCTCGACCTCGCGTCCGACGTCGAGGAGCTGGTGGCGGACCCGTCCTTCGTCGGCACCGCCACCGGCGAGCAGTTGGAATGTCTCGCGGGTCGGTACGGTTTCCCGCTGCGCTGGCACCCCGGCTTCGTGCTGGCCGACACCCTTCAGCACCTCAAGCAGCTCTGGCACGTGCTCGTCCGGTTCGGCGTGGCCCATCCGGGCTGACCCGTCTGCGTCGTTGGTCCGGTTCCGCCCACCCGTCACCCGGGTCCGGCCGGCCATCCGAATTCCCGGGAGTGACCGGGTCCCCAGCTCGGGGTGACTCCGGCATTTCCGGAATGACCGACTCGTCAACCCGGTTGTGTCCCCCGTACCGCCGGAGCCCAAACCCCTTTCCCGCGGTCCCTCCCGAGGGGCGTTCACCCCGGAGCGCTCCGCACGATCGAAAGGAACCATCGTGAAGCCGGACTTCACTCGATGGCTCCCCGCCATCGCCAAGGACTCGTACCGCAAGACCGCGCTCAGTGTGGTGGGTGTGGCCGCCCTCGGTGGTCTGGCGCTCGCGCCGACCGCGACCGCCGCCCCGGTCACCTCCGGGCCGCACCAGGGCGCCGTCGCCGCCATCGACCTCGCCACCGGCAAGGCCTCGACCGGGGTGCAGCACCAGGAGCAGCCCGTCGAATCCGGCCTGACCACCGGCTCCGCCACCGGCAAGCCGCCGGCCGGCAAGCCGAGCCGGGACGAACTGATCCCGCACGGCATCGAGGGCGCGCAGTCGCGCATCCCGCTCGACAAGGCGCAGCTCGACAACGCCCGGTCGATCGTCGACGCGGCGAAGAAGACCGGTGTCGGCGACCGTGGCGCGGTGATCGGTGTCGCCACGTCGTTGCAGGAGTCGAAGCTCTACAACCTCGGCCACCTCGGCGCGTACAACGACCACGACTCGCAGGGCCTGTTCCAGCAG
Organism: Micromonospora sp. DT44; assembly: GCF_049841635.1. Taxonomy (NCBI): domain Bacteria; kingdom Bacillati; phylum Actinomycetota; class Actinomycetes; order Micromonosporales; family Micromonosporaceae; genus Micromonospora; species Micromonospora sp. DT44. The sequence continues at coordinate 38,514 of NZ_JBNCKS010000026.1, forward strand.
CGTCCGTCGTCCGGTTGGGGTTCGCCCGAGCAGATCATCGACCCGGAGTACGCCGCCACGGCGTTCTTCGACGCGCTCAAGAACGTCGGCGGTTGGCAGGACCTGCCGCTGACCACCGCCGCGCAGACCGTGCAGGTCTCCGCCTTCCCGTACGCGTACGCGCAGTGGGAGGAGCAGGCGGCGGACATCGTCCAGCAGCTCTGGTGACCGCATCCTGAACACACCGGCCGGCTCCCGTCACGGGGGCCGGCCGGTCTTTCGTCAGCAGGGGGCGTAGAGGCGGCGGGTGCCATCCCCGGCGGCGTACGCCTTCCGGTCGCTGAACCGGCAGCCGTAGTCGGGTCGGGCCACCACCGCCGGATCGGTCACGGTGTCGCCGGCCGGGCGCTTGCCGGTGCGTACCCAGGACACCAGGTCGTCCCAAGCGGTCCCGGCCTCGGCCGGGCTGAACTCGCAGTGCTGCGCGGCCCGGATGGCCCGCTGCACCACGAGCCGGCTACGACCGTGCCGTGCCACGTCGGTGGCGTACGCCTGCTCCATGCTGAACGGTACGAACAGGTCGCCGAGGTCGTGCAGGCTGACCACCGGCGCGCTGGGCCGGCCGGCGATGCGCGGCACCTCCGTCAGCGTCGGCAGGAGCCGCTGCCGGGCGTTTTCCGGCGCGACCCGCCGCACGGTCGAGTTCAGGTCGACCGGACTGTTCGGGCGGTAGCGGGTGAGCAGGTTGGTGGCGAGCTGTCCGGGCCGCTGGGCGGGGGAGTCGCCGCCGTCGGTCACCATGATCGAGAAGAGGAAGTCCTTCCACACCGCGAACGCGGCGTCAGTGCCGGGACGCGGCCCGCCCGAACGGTCCACCGTCACGGCCCGCAACTGCTTGCCCCGCTCGGTGGTCGTGTCCGGGCCGGTCGGCGTGAGCCCCGCGAGGCCCAGCGTCGCCTGGATGCGCGGCACCGCGTTGCTCAGGTAGTCGGCCGGCGTGGGGTAGGCCGGCACCCCGGCGAGCGCCTGCGCGACCAGGTTGTAGTCCAGGTAGAAGTCGAGCAGCGTCTGGTCGCCGAGCACACCGCACATGGGCAGGGCGCCGTCGTAGTAGCCGGGATACTGCTCCAGCGAGCGACCGATGACGTACCCGCCCATCGACACCCCGGCGAGATACGTGCGGTGCGGCCGGCGCACCGTCCGGGCGAAGTGGTCCGCGAGATCCTTCGTGCCCAGCACTCCGGAGCGGATGTCGAAGCCGTTGCGGTCGTACGACGACGACGCCCACGCGTACCCCTGGGACAGCATCCGTTGGCGCAGCTCGAAGCCCGGCGGCTCCGGCGAGAGCACCGTGCCCTGACCCCGGTAGCCGTGCGCCCACAGCACCAGGTCGCCGTTCCACCGGGCGGGAACCTCGATGATGTACGCGGCGTGCCGGTGCACGCCCTGACGTACCGTCGCCGGTTTACCCGCCACCGTCAGCGGCGTCAGGGGGGGGTTCTGGAAGGTGTAGCCGGGCGGCGGCTGGTCGCCGTCGGAGCCGCGATCCGCTGCGGCGCCTGCTGCTGCGGCGGCGGTGGGTGCTGCGGCGGCGGTGGGTGCGGGGCCGATCAGCCCGACGGCCAGGGTCAGTGTCGCGGTGGCGGCGACCAGGCGGCGCAGGGTGCGAACGGGTACGGACAGCATCGATGCTCCCCATCGGACGGATGTCGCCTGCGGGGCGACCAGGCGGGACGGTTGCCTACCGGCCGGTAGCGCCCTGAACCTAGGACCGCCGTCGACCGGAGTCAATGGCTACGCTGACCGAACGGTCAGGCTCCGAAGGAGCCCGGTGGCGCTGGGTCGCGGCGCCGTGGGTGCCGATCGTCGGCTGGTCCGGTCCGATGCGGTTGACTGTCGTCGTGGACGACTCGATCTGGGCGGCGGCCCGGGCTGCGCGGAGCTGGCTGGACACCGCGAACGGCACCGGGGAGACGGAACTGACCTGCCGCATCCTCAAGCTGACCGAGGAGGCGGGCGAGGCGTCCGCCGCCTGGATCGGTCTGCTTGGGCAGAATCCGCGCAAGGGTGTCACCCACACGCGCGAGGACGTGGCAGCCGAACTGGCCGACGTGGTGTTCACCGCACTGGTGGCGATCGAGAGCCTGGGACTCGACGCGCAGACCGTTCTGGAGTCATGTGCGAACAAGGTCCGATCTCGCCTGGGGGAGTAAGGCCCGCCGTCCTGCCGCCGGTGGTGGCGCGGTGTCGTGATCGACACGAGTTCACCGATACCGCGCTGTCAACCGGTCCCGGACACCCCGACTTCGACGATGTCGAGTCGATCATCCGGTCGGATAGCCGCGCGTGGGCGGTATGTCCGGTGTTGCGCTCCCTGTGGTGACCGGCTCCACCCGTGGGCCGGAATCGTGACGGGCCGCGGGTCGTTACACACCCTGACGATCGCAGGACCACGGCCGAGCCGCCCGCCTGCGGGAATGGCCCCGGCCGCCGGGTCGTTACACACGGACCGGCCGCCACGAGCCCCCCGCTCGCAGGCCGCCCCCCAGACTTTTGAGCGCCCGGACGAGGTGCTGACACCCCGCATCACCGATCCCCCCGAACGGGTGGTGTGGGTGTTTCCTACCCCCGAAGGAGCAACCCCTCATGAACACGATCTTCCGCAAGAGCATGCTGTCCGTTGCTGGTCTCGCGTTCGCCGGTGGCGTCTTCGCCGGCCCGATCGCCGCCCACGCCAACCCGGTCGACGCCAAGCCCGCCGCCGTCGCGGTGCAGACCACCGCGCCGAAGCCGCAGGGCGACCAGTCGCACATCGACCTCAACGGTGAGCAGACCGCCAACGCCAAGGCCATCATCGCCGCCACCAAGAAGGCCGGCCTGCCCGAGCGGGCCGCGGTCATCTCCATCGCCACCAGCTTGCAGGAGTCGAAGCTGGAGAACCTGGGCCACCTCGGCGACGCCAACGACCACGACTCGCTGGGCCTGTTCCAGCAGCGCCCGACCTCCGGTTGGGGTACGCCGGAGCAGATCACCAACCCCGAGTACTCCACGACCGCGTTCCTCAAGGGCCTCAAGCAGGTCGACGGCTGGCAGGACATGCCGCTGACCGACGCCGCCCAGACCGTGCAGGTCTCGGCCTACCCGGACGCGTACGCGCAGTGGGAGCAGCAGGCCACCGACCTGGTCGCCCACAACTGGAACAGCTAAGAACCACCGATGGCCGGCACCCCGACAACGGGTGCCGGCCATCGCCGCATGTCCAGACCCCGGCGGCTTCGGGGCGGGCCCACTGCCTGAGGCGTGATGCCTGTGGGTCATCAAGATGACGCAGGGGCATCACGCTCGTTGGGGCGGTGTCGGGTGGCGGCGTGGGGTGGCCTCGGGTCGGGCCCACCGGCAGAGGCGTCATGCCCGCGAGTCATCAAGATGGGGGGCGCTGTCCAGGATTCCGCGTGGCGACGTAGCGCAGTGGTGTTGTCGGCGCGCAGTGATCCGATCGGCGGTCGCGTCCGTACCCTCCGGCGGGGACCGGCGGAGGGACAGGGCATGGCCGTGGTGGGTGACGGCAGCAAAAATCACAGCGAGCATCAGGCGGCACGCCGAGCAGATCGGCGACCCGCGCAGACGACGGCGGCGGCACGGACGGCTGCGGCGCACCTGCCGGCCGACGACGCGGCGACGAGCCAACCGGGGTACGAGCCGGCCAGCCGGGATCGGGAGACCAGCGCAGCGGAACCGCCGCCCGCGACAGAGCCGCGATCAGCGGCCGTCGCAGGGCCACAACAAAGCCGGGACGTCGCGCAGCGATCGGGGCCGGACGCGGAGGCGGGGCCACCGGAAGCGGAGGTCGCGTCGGGACGCTGGTCCGTCGGTGCCCGCCTGCTGCTGACTGCCGCTGCCGTCGTGCTGGTGCTCGGCGTCATGGCGGTCGCGGTGATCGTGAGTGACCCCTACCGCCTCGGTCAGACCTACAGCGACACGGGTCCACAGGACACGAGGCAGGACGCCGCGGCGGCATCCGACCAGACGATGACCGCGCCGTTGGCGGGCCGGCAGAAGGCTACCTTCGTGCTCGTCGACGGGTTGACGTCGTTCGACCTGCGGGTGACGGACCTGGGTGACGATCTCTACCGGATCAGCAGCCCGTCCGGCACGGGTGTGGCCGCACGGCCGGTGCTCGACGGCGAGACCGTTCGGCTCGGCGTGGTGGCCGCCGGCGCGTCCGACGGACGGGCCGTACGGGTGTTGCTCAGCGAGCGGGTCGCCTGGCGTCTGCGCCTGGAGGGTGGGGTGAGTGAGCAGGTGCTGGATCTGACGCGGGCTCGTCTGCTGGGAGTGGACCTTGTCGGCGGCTCCGCTCGCACCGATCTCATCCTGCCGCCCGTGGATCGCGGGGTCATGACGGTGCGGTTGACCGGCGGGACCAGCCGGCTCTCCGTCCGGGTGCCGGGCACGCCGCCGGTGCGGGTGCGGGCGGGCGCGGGCGGGCGCGGGCGCCGGCTCGGTGGTGGTCCGCGACCAGCGGTGGAACGGGGTCGCCGCCGGAGATCTGGTGAGCACGCCGGGATGGGACCACTCACCCAACCGGATCTTCCTGGACCTGGTCGCGGGCGTCAACGCGGTGACGGTGACCGAGGCGCGGTGATGAGAACCGAGGCCCGGTGACGGTGACCGAGGCCCGGTGACGGCGGGCCGGCTTCAACGGCCGGGCTGACGCCGGGTGGATCGACCGGGAGTCCGAGCGCCCGCGCGGTTGGGGTGGCGGTCACCCCGAATCGGAAGCGCCGCTGTCGGTGGAGCGCGCGAGCGTACAGTCGGGCGGTGGAGCGTACCGAATCGATGCTGGCGCAGACCCGACCGCCCGGCGTGGCCGACGTCGATCCCGGCAGCGTGCTGCTGCCCGGCCACGACGTGCCGCTGGGTCGGTACACGACGGTGCGGCGTCTGCTGCCGCAGCGGCCCCGACGGATGGTCGGCGCGTGGTGCTTCGTGGACCATTTCGGCCCGGACGATGTGGCGCAGCGACCCGGCATGGAGGTTCCGCCGCACCCGCACACGGGGCTGCAGACGGTGACGTGGCTGCTCGACGGCGAGATCATCCACCGGGACAGCCTCGGCAACGTCCAGGCGATCCGACCCGGCCAGTTGAACGTGATGACCTCCGGGCACGGCATCGCCCACTCGGAGCGGTCGCCGGCCACGCACCCGCCGGTCATGCACGGTGTGCAGCTCTGGGTGGCGCTGCCGGACCCGGCGCGGGCCGGCGCGGCCGACTTCGCCCACCACGCCGACCTGCCGCGCTGGCGCGACGGTGAGGTCGACGCGACGTTGCTGGTGGGCGAGTTCGCCGGGCAGCGGTCGCCGGCGGTGGTGCACACCCCGCTGGTGGGCGTGCAGCTCGAGCTGGGCGGGTCCGCGCCGACGACGCTGCCGTTGCGACCCGACTTCGAGTACGCCGTGCTGGCGATGTCCGGCGCGGCCGAGGCCGCCGGGGTGGGCTTCGAGCCGGGGGCGCTGCTCTATCTGGGTACGGGTCGGCGTGAGCTGACCGTGCGCGGCGGGGCGGGGGCGCGGCTGTTGCTGCTGGGCGGTACGCCGTTCGAGGAGCCGCTGGTCATGTGGTGGAACTTCGTGGGCCGCTCGCACGAGGAGATCGCCACGGCTCGCGAGGACTGGATGGCGGGGCGGCGTTTCGGGGTGGTGGCCGACGATGCGGCGTCTCCGCTGCCCGCGCCCGCCCTGCCCACCACCCGGCTCAAGGCCCGCGACCGTACCGGCGGCCTGCACGGCTGACTCGACCCGTTCTTCGGAACGGCCGCCCGGGGCTGACGTGGGCTGGCCCACAGTTCAGCAAAAACTGACCGTACGGAGGATGTTCTGTCGTATGGTTGTACCCGGCAGTGCTGACCGCTCGGTTCGGGCGGGCATCCACCGCCTGGTGGCCGCGACCGGTTCGGACGTGGTCCACCGCCTGGACAGGTTTGCGTGGCGCCCCCGGTCGCGGTTCGTGACCAAGGGGCGCCCGCCTGTCCCGGCGAGCGTCCGCCGGCTCCGGCAAGACCGTCGAGCACCGGCCCGCGCCGACACACTCAGCGTGCCAGCCCCGCCAGCAGGTTCACCGTGACGGCGATGACGAATGCGCCGAACAGGTACGACACCATCGAGTGCCGCAGCACCGTCCGGCGCATCTCGTTGCTCGTCAGGTTGGTGTCGGAGACCTGGAACGTCGCCCCGACGGTGAACGCCATGTACGCGAAGTCCGAGTACCGGGGCGGTTCGCTCTGGTTGAAGTTCACCCCGCCGTCCGGGCCGGTGTAGTAGATCCGCGCGTAGCGGGCGGCGAACACGGTGTGCACCACCAGCCAGGACAGCACCACGCTGAGGACGCCCAGCCCGCTGTACAGGTCGCGGCGCACTCCGGGTGGCGCGCCGTGCGCGCTGGCCAGGACCAGCCCGACGGCCAGCAGGCTGGCGAGGCAGGCGATCAGCAGGACCACGTCCCGGGTGGGCCGGTTGGGGTCCTCGTGCACGGCGAGTTGGGCGGTGCGGGCGGCGTCCATCGGCCAGAGTTTGCGCCACACCAGCACCAGCCAGCTCAGCGCGGCGGCGTCCCAGCCGGCCAGTGGGGACAGCGCGGGCGACAGCGTGAGAGCGAAGACGCTGCCCACGAGAATGCCGACGACTGCCACGATCACCAGTTGTGTCGCCGCGGGGATGCCTCCGTCCGGCGGCCGGGACAGCGGACCGGTGCCGGTCATCCGCGACGCCGGCTCGCCACGGCGGACGCCTCCACCGCGCGGTCAGATGCCGCGCAGATGCTGCGACACACGGTTGTGCTTCTTGTCCCGGGCCTGCGCGGCGCGTTGGGCCGTCGCGTGTTGCGCCGGGCCCACCTCGGGGGCGGCCTCGATGCCGGCCGAGCGGGCCACCTCGGTGCCGTTGGCATAGTCGACCGGCGGCAGGGCGCGCAGCGCCTTGAGCACGTCCGGCGGGGCGCCTTCGCGTTCGGCCTCGCGGATCACGTCGTCCTTCTCGGCCGGGTAGTCCAGGCTCGACAGGTACTGCAGGACGTCCGCGTAGCTCGCCATGTCTGGGGCTCCCTCGGGGCATGGATTGGTCGCGTCCGGCGGCGGTTACCCGTCCGCCGCCGGGTCACGCCCGGGTCGGTCCGGGAAATCCGGCGTCGTTTCCACCGGGGTGCCGCGGGTACCCGCAGGCGCCGCAGACACCGTTCGAGGGAGTACGCGATGAACTACGACACCTTCGTCGACCAGGTTTCCCAGCGCACCCGTACGTCGTCGGAGCAGGCCGTCGAGCTGACCCGGGCGGTGCTGGAGACGTTCGCCGAGCGGCTGACCGGTGGCGAGGTGCTGGACCTGGCGGCGCAGTTGCCGCAGCCGCTGCAACTGGTGCTCAAGCCGAGTCCGAGCACCGAGCAGGCGGACCGCTTCGGGGCGGCCGAGTTCGTGGCGCGCGTGGCGTTGCGGGCGCGGGTCGAGGAGCCGGCGGCGCGGGACGCCGTCCGGTCGGTGTTCACCACTCTGCGCGAGGCGATCACGGGCGGCGAGTTCGACGACGTGGCGACGCAGTTGCCGCGCGACTACCGGGACCTCGTGGAGCAGGCGATGGCACCCGGCGCGACGCTGCGCCGCGCCTGAGAACGGGCCACACAGCGGTTGGCCAGGGCAACCATCGACGTCCGGCTTGGCGTGTCGATTCAGCCTGGCCTAACCTTGTCGTACGAGGGGAGTACTTCCCACGAACCATTCCGGTCAGTACGGCACGCCCGGCGTGCCTCGGGTGGTTGCCCATCAGGTGATGGGTGAAGGAGACCTCGAACATGACACGGTGTTCGAGGAGACCCCATGACCGAATTGTCCCCCTTGGCCGCGGCGAGTGACCTGACGTCGATCGGTACGCCCACCCTCTGGGCGGTGACGATCGCCGGCGTGCTGCTCCTGCTGGTGCTGGACTTCCTGGTGACGCGTAAGCCGCACGAGGTGTCCATGCGGGAGGCGATCGGCTGGTCGACCTTCTACATCGCCCTGCCGCTGGCCTTCGGTGGCTGGCTCTGGGCCCGCTACGGCTCCCAGCAGGGCGTCGAATACCTGACCGGTTACCTCGTCGAGAAGTCGCTCTCGGTCGACAACCTCTTCGTCTTCATGCTGTTGCTGGCCGCGTTCGCGGTGCCGGCCGTGCTGGCCCAGCGGGTGCTGCTCTACGGCATCGCGGGCGCCCTGGTGCTGCGGGCGATCTTCATCGCCCTCGGCGCGGCGGCCCTGCAGACCCTCGACTTCGCGTTCCTGCTCTTCGCGATCATCCTCATCGCCACCGCGGTGAAGCTCCTGCGCGACGCCCTCTCCGGGCACGAGCAGGAGGTCGACATCAACAAGATGCGCTCGGTGAAGCTGCTGCGCAAGGTCATGCCGGTGGTCGACGACTACCACGGCACCCGGATGACCGTCCGGGAGGGCGCACGGCGTGCGCTCACCCCGTTCGCCCTGGTGGTGGTCGCGGTGCTCGCCACCGACATCGTCTTCGCCGTCGACTCGGTGCCGGCGGTCTACGGCATCACCGAGGACCCGTACCTGGTCTTCGCCACCAACGCCTTCGCCCTGCTCGGCCTGCGGGCGCTCTACTTCGTCCTGCACGCGGCGCTGAGCCGGCTGGTGCACCTCAGCTACGGCCTGGCGATCATCCTGGCGTTCATCGGGCTCAAGCTGGGTCTGCACTGGGCGCACGGCATCTGGGAGAGCGTGCCGCAGATCCCCACCCTGGCCTCGCTCGGCGTGATCATCGGTGTGCTGGTGGTGGTCACCCTGACCAGCCTGCGCGCCACCCGGGACGGCACGCCCGCCGACCGCGAGGTCGTGACCGAACGGCACTGACCGCGCCGCGCCGGGCCGAGAAGGGGGTACGCGGGAAAGCTCCCGCCCCGGCCGGCCCGGGTGGTACGACTGTGCAATGGGAATCGTGTCACCGGGCTTCCAGGGTCGGCCCCGATCACAGGAGCCGGCCCTGCCGCCCGGTCAGTACCTGACCGAGGACTTCCCGGTGCTCTCGGCCGGCCCGACACCCCGGGTCTCCCTGGACACCTGGGAGTTCGTCATCGCCGCCGAGAACGGCGCCGAGTACCGGTGGTCGTGGCAGGAGTTGATGGCGCTTCCGCAGGAGACGCCGACCGTCGACATCCACTGCGTCACCCACTGGTCGAAGCTCGGCACCACCTGGACGGGCGTCTCCCTGGACACCCTGCTCGACGGTGTGGACACTGGCGCGCACTTCGCGCTCGCCCACTCCTACGGCGGTTACACCACGAACGTGCCCCTGGACGACCTGCGCGGCGGCCGGGCGTGGGTGGCGCACACCTTCGACGGCGCGCCGCTGCCGGCCGAGCACGGCGGGCCGGCCCGGCTGCTCGTGCCGCACCTGTACTTCTGGAAGTCCGCCAAGTGGGTGCGCGGCATCCGGCTCAAGACGATGGACGAGCCGGGTTTCTGGGAGACCGCCGGGTACCACGACTACGGCGACCCGTGGCGCGAGCAGCGGTACCAGGGTGACTGAGCGGGCCGTGGCGACGGGCACGCCGGCCCGCGCGCCGATCAAGTGGCAGGTGGCCCGGCTGGTGGAGCGCCGGGTGGAGACGCCGTCCGCGCAGACGCTGGTCCTGGAGGTGCCCGACTGGCCGGGGCACCTGCCCGGCCAGCACGTCGACGTGCGCCTGACCGCCCCGGACGGCTACCAGGCCGCCCGGTCGTACTCGATCGCCGGGCCGGTCGTGGACGGGCCCGGCGGCCCGCGCATCGAGGTGACCGTCCAGCGGGTCCACGACGGCGAGGTGTCCCCGTACCTCATCGATGTCTTCGCCGCCGGCGACCCGGTGGAGATCCGCGGACCGCTCGGTGGGTGGTTCATCTGGCGTCCGGAGCAGACCGATCCGGTGCAGCTCGTGGCCGGCGGCTCCGGGATCGTCCCGCTGATGGCGATGATCCGGGCGCGGCGGGAGATCGGCAGCAAGGTGCCGTTCCGGCTGATCTACTCGGTCCGGACAACGCAGGACGTGATCTACGCCGACGAGCTGCGCCGCCGGGGCCGCGACGACTTCGGCCTGGACGTGGCGTACGTCTACACGCGCGAGGCCCCCGACGGGTGGCGCGGCGAGCCGCACCGGGTCGGCCTGGCCGACGTCAACACCCATGGCTGGCCACCGGATCTGCAACCGCTCACGTACGTCTGCGGTCCGACCGGGTTCGTGGAGGCCGTGGCCGACCTGCTGGTGGGGCTGGGCCATCAGTCGCGGCGGATCAGGACCGAACGCTTCGGCCCCACCGGCTGAGAGCGCGCCCGCCGCTCACCGTCTTGTCGAGGAGATCCGATGACCAACATGTCCTACCTGGACGGCAACATGCTCGACGGTCCACTGCGCGAGCTGTTCGCCGTTGACCTGAGCACCGCGATGGGCCGCTGCGAGAACTGCGGGATGACCGGCTCGATGGCCAGCCTGCACGTCTACTCGCACGCCCCGGGTCTGGTCGGCCGCTGCCCGTCCTGCGAGTCGGTGATGGTGCGGCTGGTACGCGGGCCGGACCGGGCCTGGCTGGACATGCGCGGCGTTACCTACCTCCAGGTGCCGATGCCGATGGAGCAGGCACTTCCCGAGCCGCTCTGACGGGGCAGCTCGGCGGGGGCGAGCGCTGGAAAGTGGATAAATACTTGATTTTCCATAGTCTTGAATTTATCAATGTCTTCTTGCTCGCTTTCCCGGTATGGGGTCAGATGTCCGTCAACTGTTAAGACAGTTGACTATTCCTCCACCCGTACTGAGGAGAGCCCCCATGCGCTGTCGACGCGTACTCCTGGCGGTGGTCATCGCGCTCGCCGCCGGCGCGGTGACCACCACCGCACCCCCGAGCGCCCAGGCCGCCCCGGCCACCTTCACCCATCCCGGTGTGCTGGTCAGCCGGCCGCAGCTCGACTTCGTCAAGGCGAAGGTGCAGGCTGGCGAGCAGCCGTGGCGCGACGCCTACAACCAGATGATGGGCAGCCGGTACGCCTCGCTGTCCCGGGTCCCCGCGCCCCGCGCGACCGTCGAGTGCGGTCAGACCTCCAACCCGAACTACGGCTGCACCGACGAGCGCGAGGACGCCATCGCCGCGTACACCGACGCGCTGGCCTGGTACATCACCGGCAACTCGGCGTACGCGCAGAAGTCGATCGCCCTGATGGACGCCTGGTCCGCCACGATCCAGCGGCACACCAACGCCAACGCCCCGTTGCAGACCGGCTGGGCGGGATCGGTGTGGCCGCGCGCCGCCGAGATCATCCGGTACACGTACGGCAACTGGCCCAACCAGGCGCGGTTCGCCACCATGCTGCGCACCGTCTACCTGCCCGTGGTCATCGCCGGTGACTCCCGCACCAGCAACTGGGACCTGACCCTCGCCGAGGCGGCGATCGGCATCTCGATCTTCCTGGAGGACCGCACGTCGTACGACCGGGCGCTCGCCCGGTTCCGGGCCGCCGCCGCCGCGTCCATCTACATCGCCGCGGACGGGGTCCGACCCCTGTACCCGCCGGCCACCAGCGTCGACACGCCTGCCGAACTCGTCCCCCGCTGGCACGGCCAGGCCACCTACGCCGACGGCCACGCACAGGAGACCTGCCGCGACTGGGTCCACACCGGCTACAGCCTCTCGGCCATTTCGCACGTCGCCGAGACCACCCGCATCCAGGGCGGCGACCTCTACCCGGAGCTTCAGGACCGGCTGCGCCACGCGCTCGGCTTCCACACCAAGTTCGAGAACGGCACCGCCGTGCCGTCGAGCGTGTGCGGCGGCTCGGTCGTCCTCGGCCTCGGCCCGATCACCGAGGTCGGCTTCAACGCGCTGCACAACCGGATGGGCATCGGCATGGCCAACACCCAGAGTTACACCGAGCGTAAGCGTCCCCAGGGCACGAACAACCTCTTTGTGGCCTGGGAGACCCTGACCCACGCCAACAACCCGGCGTAGGCCCGCGGTTCAGCCCTTGATCGACTCTGTTTCGCTGATGTCGGGGTGTCGAGGTGCCCCGGACACCCCTACATCAGCGAAACAGAGTCGATCAGGGTGCTCCTCGTGTTGGGGCCACGCGGCAGACTGGCCGGGTGGGCACCGTTCGGTGGCGAGGCGTTCCGGCGCGGGTCCGGCTGGTCGTGTCGGCGGCCGTGCTGGTCTTCGCGTACGGCGGCGTGGTGCACGTACTCCAGCTGTTCGTCCCCGGTCTCCGGCCGCAGCTCGCCCTGCCCGGCTGGCTCGCGGTCTACTTCGCGTCCCTGACCCTGTGGGATCCGTTGGCGGCGCTGCTGCTGGCGGCCCGCCGGTCGGCGGGGCTCGCGCTGGGCTGCGCCGTGCTGGTGACGGACGCCGCCGCCAACGGGTACGCCAACTACGTGCTCGACCCGGCCGGTGGCGTCACCCCGGGCCGGATCGGGCAGGCCGTCATCACCGTTCTCGCCCTCGCGCTCGTCGCCCTCACCCCGTGGCTGGCCCGCTGGTTCGTACGCTGGGCCGGTCCCGGCGCGTGCCGCTACGTCGGCCTGAGGTCGGCCTCGGCGACGACGGCGAGTACGGCGTCCACCACCGCCTCGGGCTGCTCCTTGTGGATGTAATGGCCGCTGTCGGGCACCGCGTGGTGGACGCCACGTGGGAAGAGCGCGGCCGTCCGGTCGGCGAGCTCGCGGGAGCGCTGGTGCAGGGCGGCCGGCTTGCCCCGCGTCGACGTGAGGATCCGCATCGGCACGTCGGGCACCGCCGACGTGGCACGCGCGGCACGGACCTCCCGGGCGCAGGTGTTGGCGAGGCGGTTCTCCGCGCGGATGGTCGCGACCTGGCCGTACGTGCCATAGCTGGCCAGGTACGCGGCGGTGACCAGCTCCTGGGTACCGGGGTCGTCGGTGCAGCGTCGCCCGAGTTCGCGGCCCATGTTCACGGCGATCCGGTTGAAGAGCCCGATCGCCTTGAGCAGCGGAAGGGCGTTGAGGACGAGGTTCGACGAGACCCGCAGAGCCAACGGCACCTCGGTCGTGGTGTCCTCGTGGAACGGGTCGACGAGAACCACGCCTCGGGTCCGGTCGGGCCGGGCGAGCGCCGCCAGTTCGGCGAGCAGTCCGCCCCAACTGTGCCCGACCAGCACGGCGGGCCCGACGTGATCGAGGAGTGCCACGAGGTCACGTACCTGGGAGTCCAGGGTCAGTCGCGCGACGGGGTCGCTGACGCCCAGGCCGGCGCGGTCGTAGGCGACGACGCGCGACCTCTCGGCCAGCGCCGGCAGGACGACTGCCCAGTCCAGTCCCACCTCGCCCGCTCCGGACACCAGGATGACGGCGGGTTCGGCGCTACCGGTCTCGACCCACCCCAGTCGCCGGCCGGACTCGCGGCTCAGGTGCTGACGGGTGACAGCACCCGGCACCAGGCGCGACAGAGCGGTGACGACCTGATCCTGCGCCCCCGTGTCCACCAGACCTCCCCGTCGCCGTCCCCGTTGGTCGACGTCAGGCTGTGGACAGTACAAAGCCGTCACAACGTCGGCGGTGCTCAGGAGGCCCCGGTGGTTCAGTCCGGCGCGATGAGCGGGCGGCGGTACGGGGTCCAGCCGACGAACCGCGCGAACAGGGCCTGCGGCGCGGGCGCGTCGTCGGGATTGAGCCGGTAGAGGTCGCGGATTGCCTCGTGCAGTTGCCCGCACAGGTAGATCGACAGGCCGATCAGGTCGTGTTCGTGTTCGGCCTTGAGCACCAGCCGGGCAGTCGGGCAGGGCCACGGGCCACCGCATGCCCGGCAACACCACATCGGACGCAGCGGCGTGTGCGGTGGTGTGCCGGTCGGTACGGGCGGTGAGGTCACCATGAATCACGCTCCTTTACCGGTAGGGGAGGGGCCGCCGCGGTACGGGGGTTCGCGGCGGCCCCTCGTTCGGTTCCGCCCGTCGGTCCGGCCGGGCCGGGCGGTTCCGCTACGTGACAGTCTGCTGATCGGGCCGCTACTGTCGGAAGGCGCGCGAGCCCCACCAGCGCCGATGTACGTGTCAGACGCCCCCGGTGTGCAGAGGTGTGCAGTGGATCGTTTGCCCATGCTGGAGTTGTTCGCCGGCGAGCTGCGTCGGCTGCGGACGGTCGCCGGTCTGTCCCAGGAGGCGCTGAGCGAACGGATCAACTATTCGGCGTCGCTCGTCGCGGCCGTCGAGCAGTGCCGGCGTCCGCCCCGGCTGGAGTTCACCGAGCGCAGCGACCGCGTGTTGGACGCTGACGGCCTGCTGCTGCGCATCCGCGAGACGATGATCCGCGAGTCGGTGATGCCGTGGTTCCGGGAGTGGGTGACGATCGAGCAGGACTCCACCGCGCTGCGCTCGTTCCAGCCGTTGGTGCTGCCGGGGCTGCTGCAGACCGAGGGCTATGCGCGGGCGCTGCACCAGGGTGCCAGCCCTTTGCTGGGTGATGAGATGGAGCAGCAGGTCGCTGCCCGGATGCAGCGTCAGGGGATTCTCTCTCGCGAGAAGCCGCCTCTGTTCGTCGCCGTGCTCGACGACACTATCCTGGAACGGCCCGTGGGTGGACCGGCCGTGATGCGCGAGCAACTACAGCACCTGCTTGAGGTCGGTCGGCGGCCACGGGTGCACCTGCACCTCGTACCGCGCAGTGTGGGCGCCTATCCCGGCCTCAACGGGGCTTTCGTGATCGCCACGCCGGCCGACGGGGAGGACGTGGCCTACCTGGACAATCCTCTACAGGGGACGGTGGTCGAGCGCACCGCCGACGTACTATCGCTGCGGCAGTCGTGGGAATCGGTACGGGCCGAGGCGTTGTCGCACGGGCAGACCCTCGACGTGATCACGGAGGCGGCAGCGGCATGGACCTGACCGGCGCGATCTGGCACAAGAGCACCCGCAGCAGCGGCAACTCCGGCGACTGCGTGGAGGTCGCGGGCAACCTGCCGGGCCTGGTGGGAGTCCGCGACAGCAAGGACCCGAGCGGCCCGGCGCTGGTCGTCACCCCGGCGGCCTGGCGGGCCTTCGTCACCTTCGTCAAACGCCACTGACCCGTAGGCCGACGCCCGCCGGCTCGGGGGGCTACGTGATCGACTCCGTTTCGCCGATGTCGGGGTGTCCGAGCGCCTGGGACCCCCCGACATCGACGATGTCGAGTGGATCATCCCGGCGGCGTCGTCCCGCCTCATTCCGGCGTCGTCCCGCCTCGTGGATCATCCCGGCGTCGGCGTCGCTCGGCGTCGATTAATCGGGTGCGTGTGGCCTCTGGCGGCTCGTAGGCTTCCGGTCCCGGCCCGACTGGGCCTCGACCTCCCCGGATCGGAGCTGAGCGCGACGATGGCCAGTGACCTGTTCGCCGTGTGTTTCGGTGCCAACGACCCCCTCGTCGTCGCGCGCTTCTGGTCGCAGATCCTCGGCCGGGATCTGGTCGACGACCCCCGCGACGGCACGCTGGTGCTGCCCGACGACAAGACCGGCTTCCGGCTGCGCTTTCCCGCGATCCCCGAGCCGAAGGTCCTGCAGAACCGGGGGCACATCGAGCTGACCAGCGAGTCGCTGGAGCACCAGCAGCAGACGATCGACCGCGCCCTGGAGTTGGGCGCGCGGCACGTCGACGTCGGCCAGCTCCCGGAGGAGAGCCACGTGGTGCTCGCCGATCCCGAGGGGAACGAGTTCTGCGTCCTCGGCCCGGGCAACAAGTTCCTCGCCGGCTGCGGCTTCCTCGGGGACGTGTCCTGCGACGGGTCACAGGCCGTCGGCTACTTCTGGAGCGAGGCCCTCGGCTGGCCGCTCGTCTGGGACCAGGACGAGGAGACCGCCGTCCAGTCGCCCCTGGGCGGCTCGAAGATCACCTGGGGAGGTCCGCCCCTGATGCCTCGGGGTGACCGGGACCGGGTGACCCTGGACCTCGCGGTCAGCGGTGACGGCGACCGGCAGGCGGAGGTCGACCGGCTGCTCTCCCTCGGCGCCACCCTCGTCGACGCCGACCAGGCGGGCGCGGTGGTGCTGGCCGATCCCGACGGTACCCACTTCCGGCTGCTGACGCCCCGCTAGGCCGTCCCCGGCGGGGCGTGCGGCCGGTACGAACGGCGGGCCGGTTGGACAACTGTCGCGCCGGTCGTCAGAGTGGTCCGCCGTGAGATACCTGCGCAGCGGTGGTCCCGCCGCGATCCGGCGACCCCGGCCGACCGACGTCGACGAGTTCGTGGCGGCCGTGCGACGGAGTCGGGACCTGCACCATCCGTGGCTGGCCGCGCCGGAAACGCCCGAGGAGTACGACCGTTACCTTGCCCGGATCCGACGTCGGGACAGCGCCGGCTACCTGATCTGCGACCGGGCCAGCGGAGCGATCGCCGGCTACGTGAACATCAGCGGAATCGTGCTCGGCGCGCTGCGCGGCGGGTACCTGGGGTACGCGGCGTTCGAACCGTACAGCGGCACCGGCCACGCCTCGGCGGGCATCGCCCTGGTGATCGACCACGCGTTCACGAGCGTCGGACTGCACCGGTTGGAGGCGAACATCCAGCCCGGCAACGAGCCGTCCCGGCGGGTGGCCCGCAAGCTCGGCTTCCGCCTGGAGGGCTTCTCCCCGGACTACCTGTTCATCGACGGCGCCTGGCGCGACCACGAACGCTGGGCCATAACAGCCCCCACCCTCCCACCCCCACCCCACCCGCGTGATCATGAAGTTAGCGTCACGACACGCCGAGCCGGGTGACGATAACTTCATGATCAACGGGGCGAGGGCGAGGGCGAGGGCGAGGGCGAGGCCGGGACAGGATCGGGGCGGGCCCGGAGGGGGTTAGGCGCCGGGGCGGGGGAAGGCTGCCGGGCTGCGGAGGCCCGCTCGGTTGACCGCGCGGATGCCGAAGAAGACGTTGTCCTTGGACAGGTCGATGCGACCTCGGTGACGTCACCGACCCCGATCACCCGCTGCCACTCGGCGGCCGTGGTCTCCCGCCACACCACCTCGTAGCCGGCGAGGTCCGGCTCGTCGCCGCGCTGCCAGCGCAGCGTGGTGTTGTTGGTCAGGTGGGTGGTCACGATGATGGCGCTCTTGGGCCTACCGGGGGCCTGGGTCAGAGACCACAGCGGGGCGCCGTTCACCCGTGCCGTGCGGCGGGTTGGCCTCGTGGGCGCTCGCCGATGTCGTCTGATCCCATTCCGGCATCCTGCCCATTGATAATGGCGTTTGTCCATATCGTTAGGTGTGGATGGTGCAGGCGCTTTCACCAGATTCGGGTGATGACACCCCGTGGCCGCCGTTCCTACGGTGGGTGTCATGGCTGTCGTACGCGCGACCCCCGCCAACCCGACCGTGGGCGTGGCTCCCGGAACGGGGGAGAGTGGCGACCAGCGGGCGATGCCGCCCGAGTTGGGCCCCGACTCGCTCGCCGTGCTCAGCGGCCCCACGTTCCTGTACTCCGACGCGCGCGGCGACGTGCCTCCGGGCAGCATCGGCGGGCTCGTGCACCTGGACACCCGCCTGATCAGCGGTTGGACCCTCACCGTCAATGGTGGTCAGCTGCTGGTGTTGCGGGCCCGGACAATCGAGCATTACTCCGCGCAGTATGTGCTCACCAATCCGGAGCTGCCCGGGCTGGCGCCGAACGGTCTCGCCATCCGGCGGTTGCGCTACGTCGGCGACGGCTTCCACGAGCGTCTGGAGGTGGTGTCGTACCAGCCCGAGCCGGTGCGGGTGCAGCTGCGCCTCGCCGTCGACGTGGACTTCGCCGACCTGTTCGAGGTCAAGTCCGTGGTCCGGGACCGCTCCGCGCAGATCGTCCGCGGCCACGCGGCCGACGGGTCCGAGCTGTGCTTCTCCTACCGCAACGGAGACTTCACCGCCGAGACCCGGGTGCGGTGCGCGACCCCGGCGGACCGGATCGAGGGGAACGATCTGGTCTGGGACCTGCACCTGCGTCCGCGCGAGGACTGGCTGGTGGACCTGCACGTGCCGCTGGCGCCGGGCCTTGGCGTGGTCGAGCCGGTGCGCGGCGACATCATCGACGTCCTCCAGGGCCGGGCCGAAGACCCGCTGCGCCGGTGGACCGAGGACCGGGCCATGCTGCGCAGCCACAGCCAGGCGCTGGAGTGCACCATCCGTCAGTCCCGCGACGACCTGGCGGCGCTGCGGCTCGACCTGGAGATCAAGGGTCAGCGGATCCTGCTGCCCGGCGCGGGACTGCCCTGGTTCCTCACCGTCTTCGGGCGGGACACGCTGATCACCGCGTACCAGACGTTGGTGGCCGGGCCGGCGCTGGCGAAGGGGGCGCTGCTCGCGCTCGCCCGACTGCAGGGCGAGGCCTGTGACGACTTCACCGACGAGGAGCCTGGCAAGATCCTGCACGAGGCCCGCAGCGGCGAGCTGACCCGTACCGGCCAGAAGCCGTACGGCCCCTACTACGGCACCGCCGACGCCACGCAGCTCTGGCTGATCCTGCTGTCGGAGTACTGGCGGTGGACCCGCGACGACGAGACCGTCCGGCACCTGCGCGACAACGCGTTGGCCGCCCTGCGGTGGATCGACGAGTACGGCGACCGCGACGGCGACGGCTTCGTGGAGTACGCCACCCGGTCCCCGGAAGGGCTGGGCAACCAGTGCTGGCGGGACTCGCCGGACGGCGTCTGCTTCGCCGACGGGCGTATCCCGGTGCTGCCGCTGGCAACCGCCGACGTTCAGGGCTACACCTTCGACGCGAAGGTGCGGCTGGCCGAGCTGTTCGACGGCCCGCTGGGCGACCCCACCCTGGCGGCACGGCTGCGCGACGAGGCCGGCACCCTGTACGAGCGGTTCAACCGGGACTTCTGGATCGACGATCGGGGTGGCTACTACGCGGTGGCCCTCGACGGCGACAAGAACGTGGTCGACTCCAAGACGTCCAGCATGGGTCACCTGCTGTGGAGCGGGATCGTGCCGCCGGGGCGGGCGGATGCGGTGGTGCGCCAGCTCATGTCGCCCGCCATGTTCTCCGGCTGGGGCATCCGGACGCTGTCGGCCGAGGAACGCCTCTACCGGCCCCTCGGCTACCACTTGGGCACGGTCTGGCCGCACGACAACTCGCTGATCGCCCTCGGCCTGGCCCGCTACGGCTACCGGGCGGAGGCGAACCGGATCAGTCTGACGATGATCGACGCGGCCGAGCAGTTCGGCCACCGGCTGCCCGAGGCGCTCAGCGGGTCCGACCGGCAACGGCTGCTGTTCGCCATCCCGTATCCCACCGCGTGCAGCCCACAGGCGTGGGCGGCCGGAGCGCCGCTGGCGTTGGTCCGCGCGATGCTGGGGCTCAACCCGGTCGAGGGTCGGCTCGTGCTCGACCCGGCGGTTCCACCGGAGATCGGCCGGATCTCGGCGAACCGGGTGCGGGCCTTCGGTCAGGAGTGGGGTGTGGAGGCGACGGGCGCCAGCGGTCACGTCTGGATCGAGCGGAGCTGACCGCGCGCCTGCGCTTCGACGTTTGTCCTGGGCTGCGACGGGAAACGGCCGGCAATGACGAAACCTCGTGTGGTGATCGTGGGGGCCGGGTTCGCCGGTTACCACGCGGCGAAGACGTTGAGCCGGATCGCCCGGGACCGGGCCGAGATCGTGGTGCTGAACTCCACCGACTACTTCCTGTACCTGCCGCTGCTGCCCGAGGTGGCCGCCGGGGTGGTCGAGCCGTCGCGCATCGCCGTGCCGCTGACCGGGACCCTCAAGGGCGTCCGGGTGGTGATCGGCGAGGCGGACCACGTCGACCTGCAGAACCGCTGGGTCGGCTTCACCCAGCCCGAGGGGGAGAAGAACCGCCTGGCGTACGACCGGCTGGTCCTCGCCGTGGGCAGCGTCAACAAGCTGCTGCCGATCCCGGGCGTCACCGAGTACGCGCACGGCTTCCGTGGCCTGCCCGAAGCCGTCTACCTGCACGACCACATCGTCCGCCAGGTGGAGTTGGCCGAGCAGGCCGAGGACCCGGCCGAGCAGCAGGCCCGTTCCACCTTCGTGGTGGTCGGCGCGGGGTACACCGGCACCGAGGTCGCGGCGCACGGCCAACTGTTCACTGACGCCCTGCACGCGCAGCGACCCCGGCTGACCGTCCGGCCCCGCTGGATGCTGCTCGACGTCGCTCCCCGCGTGCTGCCGGAGCTGGACAAGCGAATGTCGGACACCTCGCACAAGGTGCTCAACAAGCGCGGTGTGGACGTGCGGATGGGCACCTCGGTGGCCGAGGCGACCTGCGACGGGGTCAAGCTCACCGACGGCGAGTACGTCCCCACCTGCACGCTGGTGTGGTGCGTGGGCGTACGCCCCGACCCGTTCGTCAACGAGCTGGGCCTGCGCACCGAGCGGGGCCGGCTGGTCACCGACGAGTACCTCAACGTCCCCGGCTATCCGGAGGTCTTCGCCTGTGGTGACGCGGCCGCCGTGCCCGACCTGGTCAACCCGGGGCAGATCTGCGGCATGACGGCGCAGCACGCGGAGCGGCAGGGCAAGCGGGTGGCGCACAACATCGCCGCGTCGTACGGCTTCGGCCAGCGCCGGCCGTACAAGCACCACGACCTGGGCTGGGTCGTCGACCTGGGCGGCAAGGACGCCGCCGCGAACCCGCTGCACGTCAACCTGGCCGGACTGCCCGCCAAGGCGGTCACCCGGGCGTACCACCTGATGGCGATGCCGGGCAACCGCACCCGCGTGGGGGCCGACTGGGTGCTCGACGCCGCGCTCACCCGCTCGGCGGTGCAGTTGGGGCTGGTCCCGGCGAACGCGGTGCCGCTGGAGAGCACCTCACCCGAGGTCGCGGCGCACGGTCGCTGAGCGGGGCGGGTCCGCCCGTCGCGGGCCGTACTCGCGCAGCAGGATCTGGACGATGCCGGCGGCGGGTATGGCCAGCAGCGCGCCGAGCAACCCGGCCAACTCCGCCGCGAGCAGCAGGCTCAGCAGCACGGTCAGCGGGTTGAGCCGTACCGCGCGGGCGAGGATGAGCGGCTGGAGCAGGTGGTTCTCGACCTGCTGGTAGACGACGAAGAAGACGAGCACGACGACGCCGGCGGTGGGGGAGTGCAGGAACCCCGCCCCGGCGGCGAGCACCGCGCCGATCGTCGCGCCCACCAGCGGTATGAGGTCGGCCACCGCGACGAGCAGCGCGATCACCCCGGCGAACGGCACACCGGTGAGGCTCAACACCAGAAAGGTCAACGCGCCACAGATCACGCTGATCACCAGGTTCCCGGTGAGGTAGCCGGTGACCGTCCGCGACACCTCCCGGCCCACGCGACGCAACCGCTCGCCCGGACCGTCCCCGGCCACCGCGAGCACGCCGCGGGTGATCCGCGGCGATTCCAACACCATGAGGTACGCCAGCACGACGACCGTGACCAGCCCCGCGACCCCCTCCGCCACGCCACGCAGCACCCCGACGGCGGGTTGCCGCAGCCGGGCCCCGACGTTCCGCAGCTCGTCCGCGTGCGCGCTGGCGTAGCGCCGTACCCCGGTGCGTTCCAGGAACCCACCCAGCGGACCGCGCCCGGCGCGCGCGTCGCGCAGCAGCTCGGGCCCTCGCTCGGCGAACCGGCCCACCTCGTCCAGCAGCGGCACCAGGATCACCGTGGCGAGGACCGCCAGCACGACGAACGCGGCGAGGAAGACGAGCAGCGTGGCCAGCGCCCGGCGGCGGACGAACCGGCGTTGCAGACGGTCCACGGCCGGTTTGAGCGCGACCGCGAAGAAGGCGGCCACCACCGCCCAGACGAGCACCCGACGGGTCGCGTACACGAAGGCGAGCGCGAGCGCGGTGGCCAGCACCAGCGCGATCACGACCAGGGTCCGGCGGGCGGTGGCCCGATCGTCGGCGTTGCTCACCCGCCGGGCCTTCCCCGCCCAGACCGCAGGAAACCCGGCATTGCGGGACGGTTGGCGCTCCCTCAGACGTCGGTGTCGAGAAGTGGGTGCGCGCCGGCCACGAAGGTGTCGAGAGCGGCGGCGTGCAGCAGCCCACCCACGATCGGGTCGCGCAGCGCGGCCACGGCGAGCCGACCGACCGGCAGCCCGCCGGGGCGGTGCGTCGCGGCGAGCACCAGGTTGCCGTAGCGCCGACCACGCAGCATCCGGCGGTCGCCGAACACGCAGACGTCCCCGAAGACCGCCCGCAGTGTCGCCACCTGCACCCTCGTGCCGACCAGCGGTGGCAGGTCCGTCACATTGACCAGGTAGAGCCCGCCGGGCCGCAGAACACGGGCCACCTCGGCGGCGAACTCCACGGTGCGGACGTGCCCGGGCATCCGGGCGGCCCGGTAGATGTCGGCGATCACCAGGTCGTACGCGTTCCCCTCGGCGGAGGTGACCGCCTCCCGCGCGTCGCCGACCTCCACCCGCACCTCCGGTGGAGGCGGCGGCAGCTCCCGCGCCACCAGGTCGACAACCGCCCGGTCCCGTTCCACGACCCGCTGCCGGGAACCCGGCCGGGTGGCGGCCAGCCAGCGGGGCAGCGTCAACGCGCCGCCGCCGAGGTGCAACACGCTCAGGGGTACGCCCGCCGGCGCCGCCAGCTCCACGGCCGACGCGATCCGGCGGACGTACTCGAAGTGCAGGTGCCGGGGATCCTCGACGTCCACGTACGACTGCTCGACGCCGGCGGAGAGCAGCGTCCGTCCGGTCCTGCGGACCGGATCGGCGA
The DNA here is from genome assembly GCF_049841635.1 of Micromonospora sp. DT44. Lineage (NCBI taxonomy): Bacteria > Bacillati > Actinomycetota > Actinomycetes > Micromonosporales > Micromonosporaceae > Micromonospora > Micromonospora sp. DT44. The sequence goes on from NZ_JBNCKS010000026.1 coordinate 61,166, forward strand.
CCAACTCCAGACGGTCGGCGGCACGGTTCATGACGGCACGCTAACCGAGCTGCCGACGGGCCGGCGGCGCGGGAGCACCCGCGTCCGCCGGCCCGCGTACGCCGTGCCGGCGGTCAGCCGCCGGCCATCCCGGCGCCGACCTCGTCGATCGCGTCGTCGATCGTGTGGGCCAGGTCCACGTCCAGCGCGCTCACCCCGTCCGCCTGGCTGGTGCGGACGGTCAGCACGGCCGCCGTATCGCCGGGACGCCCGATGCTCGGGCCACGGCCGGTCTCCTGGCGCAGCCGGTCGAGCCGGGCGAGCACCCGGTCGAGGTTGTCCTGCGGCAGCGCGATCACCCGGTACAGGCCGGCGGTGTCGCCAGCCCAGTACGGCAGGTCGTCCAGCGCCGCCTGGACCTGCTCCTCGTCCAGGGTGGGCGTGGTGGTGGACGCCCCCACGATGCCGCCGCCGGCCGCTGGCGGGTTCAGCAGCTCCCGCAGGCCGTCGGGGAAGTGCAGGGACTCGATCAGGTCGCCGTCCTGCTCGGCGAGCGCGGCGATCGTCGCCTCCGCCTGGTAGCGGGCCTGCTCCGGCGTACGCCCGCTGATCCGGCCCACCTCGGCCAGGAAGCCGGCCAGATCCCGGTGCCGCTCGATGCCGTCCACGGGCACCACGTCGTGCAGCGAGTTCGGCACGGCGGCGAGCAGTCGTTGCCGTTCCGCCGTGTCGAGCGCGAAGGCCAGCACCAGCACGGTCGCCTCAGCGCCCACCTTCGCCGTCGAGAAGTCGACCCCGGACCGGCGTCCGACATCCTCGACCAGATCCTTGTAGCCCACGCTCGTCACACCGGCCGCGCCACCGGGAGGCGGCTGCGGTCGCGGATTGTCCGGGGTACCCCTCGATGGCGGCGCCGGTCCACCACGCGTGGTGTCCGCCTTGTGCCGTCCGGCGGGCGGCGGGCCGGCCCGTCTGCTCTGGTCCAGGCTGGTGAGCTGCTTGGAGGCACTCAGGCTGGAGCCGTACTCGCTGGGCTGGCCGCCCTGTTCGCGGGCCTGCCGGGCCAGCGCCCGGCGGCGCTGGTTGTCGCCCTCCATCTGCTTGCGCATGGTGACGCCCCTTCCGCTGGGGATCGATCCTGCGACGGTCGCGTTCCCGCCGCCCCGGGAGCCGAAACGGACGCTGCCGGCCGAGTAGGGCTGAGCGTCGGCCGGGCTTCATCCGCCCGGGGTGAGGGGCGCTCACCCGTGCGGCCCGCAGGATCGGGGCAGGAGGCAGTTCTTCCGAGGTACGCGGAAGGAAGGTCGTCATGAAACGGATCGTCGAGATCGTTCCCGCTCGACCCGGCTGGTACGCCCGCTGGCAGCTCACGCCCGACGCCACCCGGTGCTACCCGGTGAGCCTGTGGGCGCTGCTGGAGGAGGCCGACGGCACCGGCCGGGAAGTGGTCGGAATGGACTGCATCGGCCAGTGGCCGGGTGCGGACGACAATGAGGCGGGTGGGGAGTTTGTCCGCTACCTGTACCAGACGCCCGACTCGGGGGAACCCGACGACATCGAACCTCCATCGACCGTCGAACTGCGCGACGGCGGCCCCCGACTCCAGCCGATGACCGCGCCCTAGGCATTTCTCCGGCCCCCGGCCCCAGGTCCCAGGGTCGGGGGCCACCCCCCTCGCGCGCGGGGTGGTCGCTCGGTGCGCCCGTCAGCCGGTGGCGCGCAGGCCGTCGTCGCCCTGCACGCTCAGCAGCTCGGTGAGGCCGGTGCGGTCCAGCAACTGCTGGATCTGCGGGCTGACCCCGGTGAGCTGGATCGCCCCGACGCTCCGACGCGCGATCAGCAGGGCGCTGAGCCCGGACGAGTCACAGAGGCCGACGCCGCTCAGGTCGATCGTCACCTGCTGCTCGCCGTGCACGCCGGCCGCGGCGGCCACCAGCTCGGGCGCGGTGTCGTAGTCGAGCTCGCCGGTCAGCCGGAGCCGGACGTGACCGGCGTCGGGCCGGCTCACCTCGATGGTCAACAGCTGGTGGGGCATTCCACCATGTTCCCAGTCCTCACGCGGAACGCAAACCCCGGGGCCGCGCGTCGCCGGATGACGCCGTGGCGGCGGACGCCTCGGCGTCGGGGCCGCCCTCCGGACGAGCGGAGGGCAGCGGCCGACCGATGAGCGTCGCCACCCCGGTGATGTCCAGGATGGTCGCCAGGAAGCGGGGGACCGAGCGCAGCCGGAGCCCGGCGCCCACGGCCTGGCCCTCCCGCCAGGCGTGCACGATCACGGCGAGACCGGTGCTGTCGATGAAGGTCAGATCGGCGAAGTCCAGCACGATCGCGCGTGGCCCGTCGGAGAGGATCCGGTCGACCTCGGCGTGCAGAGGGGCCGAGGTTGCGTACGCGAGCTCGCCGCCGACCCGGATCAGGGGCAGGTCGGGCTCGGACCTGTCGACCGACATGATCAGTGGCGTCGCGTCGGGTCCACGCCCTTCCAACAGCACGATCACGCCCTTTCGCCGGCCGGTATCTCTGGCCGGCGCGAGGGGATCGTAACAACCGTCGACCGGGTCCGCTCGCTACGCGAACCCGGGCCCGACCTGCTGTCGGATGCCGGTCACGGCGCACCGGCGTAGGGTGGGTGGCCAGGCGCACGTTCGGGTGGACGACAAGGAGTGAGGCTCAGCTGGTGACTGCTTCCGACGTCAGGGACTGGGACCCGGGCGACGGACGGATCTCCACGCCGAGTACCACACGGGCCCCGGCGTGGTCCGCCGACTCGCCGTCCTGGCCCGCGCCCGCGCTGCCGCCGTTGGCCCCCGACCGTGACCAGGCCACTCCGGACTGGTCCGAGGTCGTCGAACACTTCCGCGAGGGCCTGGTGGTCTGTGACGCGGACGGTGTCGTCCGGCACGTGAGCCCGGTGGCCGAGCGGCTGTTGCCCGAGGTGGTGCCCGGTGAATCGCTGGCCGCGTCCGGCGTGCCGGGGTTGGGCGAGGGCGTGCCCGGGAACTTCACCCACCACGACCGTCGGCTTACCGCCCGCCAGATGCCGCTGTCCGCCGGCCGTTGCTGCTGGTACGTCGAGGACGTCACCGAGAGCGTCAGCCGTGCCGACGCGTTGCTCGCCGAGCGGGCCCGGTCGGCCTTCCTGGCCGTGGTGGGCGACAAGTTGGGCAACCCGCTGCACCCCGACCGGGCCGCCGCGGCGGTCGTCCGGCTCGCCGTGCCGACCCTGGCCGAGGTGGCCGTGCTGGTGCTCGCGCCCCGCGCTGGGCGGGCCCGCTGGTGGCGTGCCAGCCGGGTCGACGACGAGGCCCCGATGGTCGACAGTGGCGTCCTGACCGGCGTCACGCTCCCTCCGGCCATCGCCGACGGGCTGACCGGTGTCGAGCCGCACACGGTCGACTGGCTGGTGGAGCAGGCGGTCGACGCCGGCTGGCTGCCCGGCCTCGCGGGCGTCGACAGCACCGCCCGGGTCGTACCGCTGCCCGGCCGCGACACCCCCGTCGGGGTGCTGCTGGTCGCCCGGCGCTCCCACCGGTGGTACGACGAGGACGACGTCGAGTTGATCCGGGCGTTCGCGGCCCGGGCCGGCGCGGCGTTGACCACCGCCCAGCTCTACCGCGACCAGGCGGAGGTCGCCGACACCCTGCAGGCCAGCCTGCTGCCGGTCGAGCCGACCGAGACCGCGGGCGTGCAGTGGGGCACCGCGTACCGTCCGGCGCAGGCGGGACTGCGCATCGGCGGCGACTTCTACGGCTCGCACCGGCTCGTCGACGGCGGTTCCGTCTTCTTCCTCGGCGACGTCTCCGGCAAGGGCGTCGAGGCGGCCGTGTTCACCGGGCAGCTCCGCCAGTGCCTCCAGGCGCTGCACCGGGTGGAGTCCCACCCGGGCCGGCTGCTGCGGCTGCTCAACGACGCCCTGCTCGAGACGACCCAGGCCAACGGCCAGGGCCGCTTCGCCACCATCGTGCTGGGCGTGGCCCGTCCGCAGCGCGACGGAGGGGTGACCCTCACGATGGCCGGGGGCGGGCACCTGCCACCGCTGGTGCTGCGCAACTCGGGCGAGGTCGAAGCGGTGCCGCTGCGCGGAATGCTGATCGGGGTGGTGCCCGACCCGCGCGTCGGCGAGGTGACCGTACGCCTGGCGCCGGGCGAGACCTGCCTGCTCTACAGCGACGGCGTCACCGAGGCCCGTGGAGGTCGTCGCGGCGACGAGCAGTTCGGCGCGGAGCGCCTGGTGACGGCCGTGACGGATTGCCAGCGCATGCCGGCGCCGGCCCTGGCCGAGCGCGTCGAGCAGGTCACCTGTGACTGGCTGGGCAACGGCGACCACGACGACATCGCCGTCCTGGCGCTGCGCGCGGTCAGCCCCGGCGGTCGCGGCGCGCGGCACCTGCACGCCGTTCCCACGCCGACGACCGCCGACGAGCAGAGGATGAGCCCCGCGTGACCGCCCCCGCCGCGACGACGGAACCGACCGACGCCTACCCCGACTATCTGGCCTGCCTCGCCGACGCCGACGAGTACGCCGCGATCGACGTGGCGATCGGCCTGCTGGAGGCGGGCGTGCCGGCGGAGCGGGTGCTGCTCGACCTGGTCGCGCCGGCGCAGGCCGAGGTCGGTGAGCGGTGGGCCCGCAACGAGTGGAGCGTGGCGCAGGAGCACGCGGCCACCCACATCAGCGAGCGGGTGGTGGCCGCCGTGGCGGCGTACGCCAAACCGCGTGCGACCGGCGGTCATGTCGTGGTGGCCTGCATGGACGGCGAGTGGCACGCCCTGCCGCCCCGGCTGGTGGCCGAGGTGCTGCGGCTGCGCGGTTGGCAGGTGACCTTCCTGGGCGCCAGCGTGCCGGCGGCGCACCTCGTGTCGTACCTGCACCGGCACGACGCGCAGGCGGTCGCGCTGGCCTGCGCGCTGCCGATGCGGCTGCCGCACGCCCACCGGATGATCGAGGCCTGCCGGCGTTCGGACGTGCCGGTCGTGGTCGGTGGGCGGGGCTTCGGCGCGGACGGCCGGTGGGCGGCCCGGCTCGGCGCGGCCTGGGCACCGAACGCGCCGGCGGCGGCCGAGTTGATCGCCGACGAGCGGGCGCTGCGGCGGGTGCCGGCGGCGCGACTCGCGCACCTGGCCGACGACGAGTACGCGAGCCTGGTCCGCCGCCGTGGCGATCTGATCGACAGCGCGCTGACCGATCTGCGGGAGAAGGCGCCGGCGACGCGCGAGTACACGGCCACCCAGCTCGACTCGACGGTGAGCGACCTGGGCCACATCCTGGACTCGCTGGCCGCCGCGCTGTACGTCGACGACGCCTTCCTGTTCACCGAGTTCGTCGACTGGCTCGCGGAGATCCTGACGAGCCGGCGGGTGCCAGCCAGCGCCGTCGCGCTGACCCTGGAGCACGTCGCCGCCGAGCTGCGGGACTACCCCCGGGCGGCGCACGCGCTGGCCCTGGGGCGTGCCGGGCTGGCCGCCGCGTCCCGTTCCGCCGCCTGACCCGGGTCGGCCAGACGATCACCACGCGCTGCGGAGCGTCGTACCCCCCTGCGTATACTTGCCGCACTGCAAACGTCCCACCCGCCGGTGGAGCGAGCGAGGGGGAGACGGTGACGTTCAGTGTCAGCGACGCCGAGCGCGACGGTGGTGTCGCCTGCCTGCGGCTCGCCGGTGAGCTGGACCTGAGCACCGCGGACGAGCTGGCGGCCGCCATCGCCCGGCTCACCGCCGCCGGTGAGCGCCGGGTCCTGCTCGACCTGACCGACCTGACCTTCTGCGACTCCACCGGGATGGCCGTGTTCGTCCGGGGCGACAACCAGGCCACCGCCGATGGGGGCTGGCTGAGGATCACCGGCGCCGCCGGTCGGGTCGAGCGCGTGTTGCGGATCACCGGCCTGGCCGACGTGCTCCGCTACGTTCCCGACACGGCCGACCCGGCGTCCCAGAGCGCCCTCTGATGGGCTAGATTTCCCCGCCAGCATGGTGACCGTCCGGTTTCCATTCTCCGCCGACCCGAGGCAGGTAGTGATGGGCGACAGCCCGCAGCCGGTACGCATCCTGGTGGTCGACGACGATCCCGGCGACGTGCTGATGATCGAGGAGGCGTTGGCCGACTCCGACGTCGAGAAGATCATCGACGTGGTGAGCGACGGCGAGGAGGCGATGGAGTTCCTCCGCGCCGAGGGTCGCCACTCCGAGGCCCGTCGGCCGGACGTCATCCTGCTCGACCTCAACATGCCGCGCATGGACGGGCGTCAGGTGCTCGGGGCGGTCAAGCAGGACGAGGATCTGCGGACCATTCCGATCGTGGTGCTGACCACCTCGAACGCGGACACCGACATCGTCGGCAGCTACACGTTGCAGGCCAACGCGTACGTCACGAAGCCGATCGACCTGGACGACTTCAACGACGTGGTGCGCCGCATCGACGAGTTCTTCGGCCGCGTGGTCGTGCTGCCCAAGCGCTCCTGATCCGTCCGTCCCGCGCATGCTGAACAATTTTCCCGAACCGCCTCGGTAGGTGTCGTCGCGCCCGAGGATCCAGGTGGGGAAGTAACAGCGGCTGCCTGGGGGGCGACAGTATGAGGTTCTCCGTCGTGAAGACCGGCTACGACCAGCGACAGGTGGATTCCTGCCTGGATGAGCTGGGGATCAGATTGTCCCGGCTCGCGGCGCGGGCGGAGGGCGCGGCCGGGGCGACCCGGGAGTGGGACGAGGTCCGCCAGGAGGCGACCTGGCTCAGCGGGCTGCTCCAGCGACTGGACCTGGGCGACGCCGCCGCCACCCGCCGGGCCGGCGACGCGGTGCGTCAGGAGGCGGACGAGATCCTGGCACAGGCCCGCCGCGCGCTGGACGAGGCCCGCGAGGAGGCCCGTCGGGTCCGGGAGCAGGCGTACGCGGATGCCGTGCAGGCCCGGCGTGACTTCGAGGAGGCGCTGCACGCGCGCCGTCGTCGCGAGGCCCTGGTGGACGAGATCCTCATCGGCGTGACGGTCGAGCCGGTGCCGGCCGACACGCCCACGGCGGCGGCCGGCACGGGCGTACCCGCGACCCGGGTGGCGGCCGGCGGGCGCGACAGCGGAGCGCAGCCGCCCACGGGGCGTACGGCCCGCTGAGACAGCCTCAGGCGAGCAGCGCCGCCGCCACGGTGGTGGCACGGTCCTCGTGCGGGGCGTACGCGTCGGGGTACGCCGAGACCTGCACGGCCTGGGCGGCGGCCGCGAGGCTCATGTCCTCCCAGCCGGGGATCTCGGCGAGGGCGGTGTAGAAGGCCCGGGCGGCGTACGACGGGCGCATCAGCTCGGCGACCGTGCCCCACCCGCTGCTGGGCCGCTGCTGGAACAGGCCGACCGAGTCGTGGTCGGAGCCGCTGCCCTGGTGCGGGTACTCGGTCGACTCCGGCAGCACGTCGCTGGCCAGGTTGTAGAGGTTGCTCTCCTGCATCGCGGTGGCGAGCGCCACGACCAGGGCGCGACGCGGCATCTTCAGCTCCACGCCGACGTCCACGATGATCTTCGCGTTGTCCATCTGCTGCTGGTCGAGCCCGGCGACCGGGCGCGGCCGGCGGGGCTTGACCGGCTTCTTGGGCGCCTGGCGGGTGACGGTGGGTCGGGGCGTGGGTGAGGCCGTGGGGGTGGGGGTGACCCGGGCCGGGGCGACGTCGCGGTCCAGCGACCGGGAGGCGCGCTCGTCGGCGATGGCGGCACGGTCGGCCAGCGCGTCGGCGATCGGCCGGACGGGCTGCGGGGCTTCCTGCCCGTCGCGGGTGGCGGCGAACGCGCCCAGGCCGAGGCAGCAGGTGACGCCGGTGACCAGGGCGACCCGGACCGGGGTGGAGCCGAGCAGGGCGCGGCGCGGCGGCGGTTCGGGAGCCCGGTGACGGCCGATCGTCCGTTCGGTTGATGCGGCGTCCCTCGTGTGGGTGGTCGAGGGCGCGTCGGTCAGCTTCTGGGCGGTGGGGTCGTCGGGATGCACCCGCCGAGGCTAGATAGTCGGTCGCCCGCTGCCATCGGCCCCAACAGTGGCATGCGCCACAATTTGCCCGAATCCACGGTGTGTGATCGGTCGAAGTCCGCCTATACCGGCACAACCTCGCCGATCAGGCGAGCCGGGTATTCCCGATTCGCCGGGTCATACCGGTCACCGGGACGTGTTCGTACATCGATCCGACCCGCACTCCGGCCATCGTCCGATCAGACGATAGCCGTATCCACCGAAAGGGGGGCCTCAGTGCCGACCGTTCTCCGCCGGGCTGACCGTCAGCCGGTGCCGCGTGTTGTCGCTGCTGGAGAAGGGCCAGAGCCGATCGGCGTACTCGACCAGGTCGGCCAACTGCGCCCGGCTCAGACCGGCCGACGAGATCGAGGCGTGCACGTCGGCCCGGTACCGGCCGTCGTCGTCGCGCCCCAGCTTCGCCTCGGCGCGCACCTGGACCGTGTGCGCCTCGTCGGTGATCTCCCCGGCCGCCTCCACGGCGGCGTGGTGCAGGCAGGAGGCGAAGGCCGCCGCCAACAACTGCTCCGGTCTCAGGCCGGTGCAGTGCGCCGCCAGCGGCGACGCGAGCGGCGTGGAGAGCCCGCCGTCATCGGTTCGGACGTGGCCACCCTCGGCGGTGGCGGTGGCCTCATGCAGCCAGGAACTCGGACTCGGCATCGCGTTCCTCCCGTCGCTCACCCGCCCGGCTACCCGGCCGGGGGCGGGCGAAACGCTCAGGTCAGCTCCCGTCGACGACCGACAGCGCCTCGGTGGGCTGCGCCGCCGCCCGCTCGGTCCATGGCGACGGCGACGGCGATGGCGACGGCGACGGCGACGGTGGCCGCTGCGTGGGGATCGCCATCGGCACGTACACCCGGGCGTCCACGACCTCGGCCAGGAGCAACGCCGCGACCAGGCTGGTCGGACGCTCGGCGGGATCGTCGTCCAGGCAGGAGCGGCACAACTCGGACACCTCGGGCGGGAGCCCGTCGATCTCCGGCAGCGGCTCGGGTGGCCCGGACCGGCGCGCGGCCAGCAGCTCGGCCGGGGTCTGGGCCCGGTACGGGAGATCACCGGTGAGGCAGTAGTAGAGCAGCACGCCGAGGGCGTACATGTCGGCGGCCGGGGTGGCGGGGGCGCCGTCGAGCTGTTCGGGCGCCAGGTACGCGGGGGTGCCGAGCACCATGCCGTCGGGCATCGGGTCCGGCGCGTCCGTCGGGGTGGCGATACCGAAGTCGAGGACCTTCACCCCCGCCGGGGTGAGCATGACGTTCGCCGGCTTGACGTCGCGGTGCACGATGCCGCTCGCGTGCGCGGCGGACAGCGCGGCGGCCACCTCCGCGCAGACCCGCACCGAGATGCGCCAGTCCAGCGGGCCCGCCCGGAGGTGCGCGGCCAGCGTCTCGCCCTCGGCCAGCTCCATGACGATGTAGGGGACCCGGCGGCCCGGGAGCGTCGAGGAGGTGCCGAAGTCGTGCACGCTCGCGACGTTCGGATGCACCAGCCGGGCCGCCGAGCGGGCCTCCGTGCGGATCCGGTCCACCGCGTCGTGGCGGCCGTCCGGGCCGGGCGCGATCAGCTTCACGGCGACCGGCCGATCCAGCACCCGATCGTGGGCCCGCCACACCTCGGACATCCCGCCGACGCCGATGCGCTGTTCGAGCTGGTACCGCCCGTCCAGCGTCCGCATCGACAACTCCTCGTCCTCGTCCCGCCCGGCGGCGGGGCCTGGAGTTCGCGGTACCCGGGGGTCGAGCTGGGCAAACCGCGACGGCCGCCGATCACGCCGTACCTCGGCCGGGGTCGCCGCCGGGTGCGGTAGCTTGCGACCCAGGGCCGTACGCACCGAGCGTGCCGGCATCGTCACGCAAAGGAGCGCCGCGATGGGCGAGGTCACCGTACGCTTCGTCGGCGGTCCCGCGGACGGGCTGGTCCGCGCGGTACCGGCCGAGCCGGACGGCGCCCCTCCGCAGCGATGGATCATGCGGCATCCGGGCGGCACCGGCCCGACCCAGCCCGGCCCCGACCACCTCTACGAGCGCGACCAGCCCGACGGCCACGGCGGGTGGAGCATGCGCTTCGTCCGGACCGACGCGTACGGGGTGTCCGAGTGACCACGGTCGGAGGCTGAGCGGTGGCCCGGCGGCCCGGCCGTACAGCTGGCACACAGGCGGCGCAGAGGCGCGACACAGCGGGCCCGTCCACGATGGGGGGCATGGTCATCCAGGGGCAGACCGCGCCGGGCCGGATCGAGTTGCGCCGCCCGGACGGTGAACCGGTCCGCGTGCTGGTGGTGGACGACGAGGCGACGCTGACCGATCTGCTCTCGATGGCGCTGCGCTACGAGGGTTGGCAGGTGCGCAGCGCCGGCAACGGCATGGCGGCGTTGAGCGCCGCGCGGCAGTTCCAGCCGGACGCCGTCGTCCTCGATGTCATGCTGCCTGACCTCGACGGCTTCCAGGTGCTGCGTCGGCTGCGCGAGTACGCCCCGACCGTGCCGGTGCTCTTCCTGACCGCCCGGGACGCCGTCGAGGAGCGCATCGCCGGGCTGACCGTGGGCGGCGACGACTACGTGACCAAGCCGTTCAGCCTGGAGGAGGTCATCGCCCGGCTCCGCGCGCTACTGCGCCGCTCGGGCTTCGCGGTCGCCGCCCACGAGGAGGCGCTGCTGACCGTCGGCGACCTCAGCCTCGACGAGGACAGTCACGAGGTCCGCCGTGCCGGCCAGCTCGTCACGCTGACCGCGACCGAGTTCGAGCTGCTGCGCTACCTGATGCGCAACCCGCGCCGGGTGCTCAGCAAGGCGCAGATCCTCGACCGGGTGTGGAACTACGACTTCGGCGGCCAGGCCAACGTGGTGGAGCTGTACATCTCGTACCTGCGCAAGAAGATCGACGCGGGGCGACCGCCGATGATCCACACGCTGCGCGGGGCGGGCTATGTCCTCAAACCCGCCGACTGAGCCAGCCGCCCGCGGCCGGCTCGGGCGTCCGCGGCGCTGGTGGGCCGGCCGGCCGCTGCGGACCCGGCTGGTGCTCGCCCTGGTCGCGCTGCTCGCCCTGGTCAGCGTCGCCATCGGCGGGCTCACCACGCTGGCCCTGCGGCACGTGCTGGTCGCGCAGGTCGACACCCAGTTGACGATGGGGGACCGGCCGCGCGACCTGCCGCCGTGGTTCCGCCCGGGTGGCGACCCCGGGCGGCCCGCTCCACGGCCGGGCGTGGCCGCACCGTCCCCGCCGGAGCCTCCGCGCGGCTTCCCGCCGGGCTCGCTCGCCGTACGCCGGGCCGACGGCGTGACCACGGCGACGCGGAGCACCGCGAGCGGCAGCCTCGCCGACGTTCCCGCGGCCGACGCCGCACGGCTGGTCGCGCTGCCCACCGACGGCCGGCCCCGCACCGTCACCCTCGACGAGGGGGACGTCCGGGCGGTGGCCCGGCAACTGCCCAACGGGGTCGTGGTCGCCGTGGGTATTCCGCTCAGCGGCGTGCAGGACACCGTCTGGGCGCTGGTCGCCGCGCAGGCCGGGGTCGTCGGCCTCGGCCTGCTCCTGGCCGGTGGCGCGGGCGCGCTGATCGTGCGGGCCACGCTGCGACCGCTGAACCGGGTGGCCGCGACCGCCGCCCGGGTCACCGAGCTGCCGCTGGACCGGGGCGAGGTGGCGCTCGCCGTCCGGGTGCCGGCCGCCGACACCGACCCGCGTACCGAGGTCGGCCAGGTCGGCGCGGCGTTGAACCGGATGCTGGGCCACGTCGCCGACGCGCTGGCCGTGCGGCAGGCCAGCGAGACCCGGGTACGCCAGTTCGTCGCCGACGCCAGCCACGAGCTGCGCACCCCGCTCGCGGCGATCCGTGGGTACGCCGAGGTGTCCCGGCGGGGCCGCGACGAGGTCCCCACCGACGTGGCGCACGCCCTGCGCCGCGTCGAGTCCGAGAGCGCCCGGATGACCAGCCTCGTCGACGACCTGCTGCTGCTGGCCCGGCTCGACGCCGGCCGGCCGCTCGCGGCGGATCCGGTCGACCTGTCCGCCCTCGTGGTCGACGCGGTCAGCGACGCGCACGTCGCCGGCCCCGAGCACCACTGGCGGCTCGACCTGCCCGAGGTCGTCATCCGCGTACCCGGCGACGCCGCCCGCCTGCACCAGGTGGTGGCGAACCTGCTGGCCAACGCCCGCGTGCACACCCCGCCCGGCACGACGGTCACCACCAGCCTCGCCGTCGAGGGGGGCACCGCCGTCCTCACCGTCGCCGACGACGGGCCGGGCGTGCCGGCTCAGGTGCGACCGGAGATGTTCGAGCGGTTCGCCCGGGGTGACAGTTCCCGGTCCCGGGCGCACGGCAGCACCGGGCTCGGCCTGGCGATCGTGGCGGCCGTCGTCGAGGCGCACCACGGCACGGTCGGCGTCGACAGCCGTCCGGGCCGGACGGTGTTCGCCGTCCGCCTGCCGGATCCCACAGCTGACGCATAGGCGGCGCACGGGGTCCCGCCAGTTCGGCCGCCAAGGCTGGCGGCATGGACCGAACAGACACCCTGTCGACGACGCCCGGCGACCCGGTCGGGCCGCCCCACCCGAGCACGCGCCCCGAGGAACACCCGCCTCCGGCGGGCCGTGCGGCGACCTGGACCCGGCCCGCTCTGCTGGCCCTGCTCCTGGGCACCGGCCTGCTCTACCTCTGGGGCCTGGGCGCCTCCGGCTGGGCCAACTCGTTCTACGCGGCCGCCGCGCAGGCCGGCTCGGTGAGCGGCAAAGCCTTCTTCTACGGCTCGTCCGACGCGGCCAACTCGATCACCGTGGACAAGACGCCGGCCTCGCTCTGGCTGATGGCCCTGTCGGTGCGGATCTTCGGGTTGAACAGCTGGGCGATGCTCGTCCCGCAGGCGCTGTGCGGGGTCGCCTCCGTCGGCGTGCTCTACGCGAGCGTGAAGCGCTGGTACGGGCCGGTCGCCGGCCTGATCGCCGGAGCGGTCCTCGCCGTCACTCCGGTGGCGACGCTCATGTTCCGCTTCAACAACCCCGACGCCCTGCTCGTGCTCCTGCTGCTCGGCGGCGCGTACGCCACCGTGCGCGCGTTGGAGACGGCCAGTACCCGGTGGATCGTGCTGGCCGGCGCGCTGATCGGCTTCGGCTTCCTGACCAAGATGCTCCAGGCTTTCCTGCTGGTGCCGGTCTTCGCCGCCGTCTACCTGCTGGCCGCCCCGACCGGGCTGTGGCGGCGGGTGCGGCAACTCCTGCTCGCCGGCCTCGCGGTGGTGGTGTCCGCCGGCTGGTGGGTGGCCGTCGTCGAACTCGTCCCGGCCAGCGCGCGTCCGTACGTCGGCGGCTCGCAGGGCAACAGCATCCTGGAGCTGACCCTCGGCTACAACGGTCTCGGCCGGATCACCGGCGACGAGGTGGGCAGCGTCGGCGGCGGCGCCGGACGGATGGGCGGTGGCGGTGGGCCGTTCTCGGGGCGGACGGGCCTGCTGCGGATGTTCGACGGCGAGGTCGGCGGTCAGATCTCCTGGCTGCTGCCGGCCGCGTTGATCCTGCTGGTCGCGGGCCTGCTGGTGGCCGGTCGGGCCGCGCGTACCGACCGCACCCGGGCCGGTCTGCTGCTGTGGGGTGGCTGGCTGCTGGTTACCGGACTGATCTTCAGCTTCATGTCCGGGATCTTCCACGCCTACTACACCGTGGCGCTCGCGCCGGCCGTCGGCGCGCTGGTCGGCATCGGCGTCACCCTGCTCTGGCGGCAGCGCCGACCCCGGCCCGCCCCGGCCGCCGCCGCGCCCGAGGAACCGGTGGTGGTGCCCCGGTGGCAGCGGTGGCGTCCACTGGCCGCCACGGCGACCCTCGCCGCCACCCTCGCGGTCACCGTCTGGTGGGCGTGGGTGCTGCTCGGGCGCAGCCCCGACTGGTACCCGTGGCTGCGTGCCGTCGTGCTGGTCGCCGGCCTGCTCGGCGCGGCTCTTCTCCTGCTGGCCGTCCGACTGCCCCGGTGGCTGGGGGCCGTGGCACTGGGCGTCGGCGCGGCGGCGGCCCTCGCGGGGCCGGCGGCGTACGCCGCGCAGACCGCCGCGACCCCGCACACCGGCTCGATCCCGAGCGCCGGCCCTGCGGTGGCGGGGGGATTCGGCCGCGGTGGCTTCCCTGGCGGACGACCGCCGGGCGGCATGGGGTTCCCCGGCCGCGGGCAGTTCTCCGGCGACGGCCGCAACGGCGCGTCGGTGCCGGGCGGCGAGAGCCGCAACGGCAACCAGGACGGTGGGCGGTTCCCGGGCGTTCCGGGCGGCGCTCAGGTGCCCGGTGCTCCCGGTGGCGGCCAGGCGCCGGGCTTCCCGGGCGGCTTCCCCGGTGGCGGTCAACTGCCCGGCTTCCCCGGTGGTGGCCGGGAGGCCGGCGGCGGCATGGGAGGTCTGCTCGACGCCCGCGAGCCCAGTGCCGCGATGCGCGAGTTGCTCGAGCGCGACAGCGATGACTACACCTGGGTGGCGGCCACCATTGGTTCCAACAACGCCTCCGGCTACCAGTTGGCCACCGGCGACCCGGTGATGCCGATCGGCGGGTTCAACGGCAGCGACCCGTCACCGACCCTCGCCCAGTTCCAGCGCTACGTCGCCGAGGGCAAGATCCACTACTTCGTGGGCGGTGGCGGCTTCCGTGCCAACGGTGGCAGCTCGGCCTCGCAGGAGATCTCCACCTGGGTCGAGGAGACCTTCACGGCGCAGACCGTGGACGGGGTCACCGTCTACGACCTGAGCACCGGCGCGGGCGCGTCGTGACCGCGCTCAGCGGCCCGCGTCCCGCGGTGCGGACCCGGTCCACCACCACCGGGGCGGTGCTGGACGTGGTGATCCCCGTCTACAACGAGGAGATCGACCTCGGGCCGTGCGTACGCCGGCTGCACGCTCACCTCACCGAGCACTTCCCGTACCCGTTCCAGATCACCGTCGCCGACAACGCCAGCGTGGACGGCACCCTGACGGTCGCCGAGGGCCTCCGCGCCGAACTGCCGGGCGTCGAGGTGCTGCACCTGGACGCCAAGGGTCGGGGGCGGGCACTGTCCGCCGCGTGGTCGGCCTCGTCCGCGCCGGTGCTGGCGTACATGGACGTGGACCTGTCCACCGATCTCGCGGCGCTGCTGCCGCTGGTCGCGCCGCTCATCTCCGGCCACTCCGACCTGGCGATCGGCACCCGGCTGGCGCGTACGTCCCGGGTGGTGCGCGGCGCCAAACGGGAGGTCATCTCGCGGGCCTACAACCTGCTGCTGCGCGGCGCGCTGTTCGCGCGGTTCTCCGACGCGCAGTGCGGGTTCAAGGCGATCCGCGCGGACGTGGCCGGTGAGCTGCTGCCCCTCGTGCAGGACACCGGGTGGTTCTTCGACACCGAGCTGCTGGTGCTGGCGCAGCGGGCCGGGCTGCGCATCCACGAGGTGCCGGTGGACTGGGTCGACGACCCGGACAGTCGCGTCGACATCGTCGCCACCGCCCTGGCCGACCTGCGGGGGATGGGTCGCCTCGGGCGGTCCCTGGTGACCGGCGCGCTGCCCCTGGCCGAGCTGCGTGCGCAGCTCGGTCGGGCACCGCTGGCCGCGCCACCGGCGCAGGTGCCGGTCGGGCTGCCCGGGCAGCTGGTCCGGTTCGCCGCCGTCGGGGTGGCCAGCACGCTGGCGTACCTGCTGCTGTTCGTCGCGACCCGGGGCACCCGCGGCGCGCAGCCGGCGAACCTGCTGGCGCTGTTCCTGACGGCGGTGGCGAACACGGCCGCGAACCGACGGCTGACGTTCGGGATCACCGGTAGCCGGAACGCCGGTCGGCACCACGCGCAGGGGCTGCTGGCGTTCGGCCTCGGCCTGGCGTTGACCAGTGGGGCGCTGGCGGCGCTGCACGCGGTCGTCGCCGTACCCGCCCGGTCGGTGGAACTGGCCGTGCTGGTGATCGCGAACCTGGTCGCCACGGTGCTGCGCTTCGTGCTGCTGCGCCTGGGCATGCACCACCGGCGTAGCTAGGCCGGTCAGCCGGTCAGCCGGTCAGCATCTGCGTGAGGACCTCGACGACGGTCCGGGTGTGCCGCCCGTCGGGGTCCTCGTCGGGGTTCAGGTCGGTCACGCTCATCCCGAGCAGCCGGTCGGCGCGGGCCAGCGGCGTGACCAGTGCGACGAGGTCCGCCCACCGTGGCCCGTCCGGCTCCGGGTAGGTCACCGCCGGCAGGTCGCGCGGATCCACCACGTCCAGGTCGAGGTGCAGCCAGGCCGGCCCGTCGCCGTCGGCGGCCAGGCCCACCCCGACCGCCCCGGCGCCGAGGCGCAGCAGGTCGGCGGCGGTCACCTGGTGGATCGCCGGGTCGATCCGGGCCGCCTCGACGCGACTGTCCTCGTCGGTGGGCGGTCGGTGGCCGAGCAGGTGCACCCGGGCGGGGTCGAGCAGCGCGTCGTCGACGCCGATCGCGGCGGCCGGGCCGTGCCCGGTGACCACCGACAGGTCCATGTCGGCGGCCTCGCCGGTCGGCGACGTCGCGCCGTCGAGGAAGTCGGGATGCGCGTCGACGAACCACAGCGCGGTCGTGCGGGGCAGCGCGCGGCAGATGCCGGGCAGGATCGCACAGTCGCCGCCGAGCACCAGCGGTCGGTGACCGTCCGCGATCAGCCCGCCGATCCGCGCGCTGATCGCGGCACCGGCCCGGACCAGGCCGGCGGCGTCGATCACCCCGCTCGCCGGCTCCCGGTTCGGGTCCCGCAACCGGGCCTCGTCGATCTGCCCGTCGTCGTCGGCGGCCAGGGCGTCCAGCAGGCCGGCCCGACGCAGGGCGGCCGGCGCCCGTTCCTCGCCGCGCCGCGCGCCGGAGGAGTCCAGTGGCGCGTCCACGACCATCCAGCGCACGCTTCGCAGCCTACCGACGCGAGCCGCTTCCTGTGGCCGGGCTGGGAGTCCTCGGATGTGGGCGCGGTGGCGCGGACGAGCAGCGTACGGTGAGGAACAAGTCCGGCTTACTGGGTCAAAAGCCTCATCGCTGTCGCC
Organism: Micromonospora sp. DT44; assembly: GCF_049841635.1. Lineage (NCBI taxonomy): Bacteria > Bacillati > Actinomycetota > Actinomycetes > Micromonosporales > Micromonosporaceae > Micromonospora > Micromonospora sp. DT44. The sequence goes on from NZ_JBNCKS010000026.1 coordinate 78,099, forward strand.
CCGGGACGCCGGTGTCGAGACGGGCGAGGGGAAGGAGCGGTCGGTGATCCATCTGGCCTACCTGGACGCGGGATCGGGCAGCCTGATCGTGCAGGCCGTCGTCGGCGGGGTGGCCGGCGTCGCGGTCGCCGCCAGGCTCTACTGGCGGCGGCTGGTCGACCGGTTCCGTCGGCAGCCCACCGACCAGCGGTAACGGTCGCGGCGACCATGACGAGCACACCCACCGGGGTACGCCCCGAGCCCGCCTCCTTCCGCGACCCCGCCAACCGGGTCTTCCACGTCGGCGACGAGGTGCTGCGCGGGCTCGACGCCCAGGCCGCCGAGCATTGGCGCACCCTCGCGGCCAGCCCGTTCTTCCCCACACTCGTCTCGGCGGGCAAGGTCTGCGCCACCGAGGACGCCCCCGCGACGCTGGCACCCGCCGCCGGCACCGAGTGGGCGGCGGTGCTGCGCCACGAACGCATTCCGTTCGTCTCGCACCCGTACGAGTGGTCCTTCGCCATGCTGCGCGACGCCGCGCTGCTGCACCTGGAGATCCTGCGTACCGCCCTCGCCGAGGGGTTCACCACCAAGGACGGCTCCGCCTACAACCTCCAGTGGCGCGGCGCGAAACCGGTCTTCATCGACATCGGCTCCTTCACGCCGGTCCGCGACGGCGAACCGTGGGCCGGCTACCGCCAGTTCTGCCAGACCCTGCTCTACCCGCTGCTGCTCACCGCGCACCTGGGCGTGGACTTCCAACCCTGGCTACGCGCCCAGGTGGACGGCATCGAGGCCGAGCAGTTGCGCCCCCTCTTCGGCGGAACCCGCCGGCTGCGCCCCGGCGTCCTGACCCACCTGCACCTGCACGGCGCCATGCAGCAGCGCAACGCCGCCGCCAGCACCACCGACGTCAAGGCCCAGCTCCGGGCCGCCGGCTACTCCCGCCAGTTGCAGGCGGCCACCGTACGTGGCATCGAGAAGCTGGTCCGCCGCCTGGAGCACCGCCCCTTTGGCAGCCACTGGTCGGACTACCAGCGCACCTGCGGCTACTCGGCCCGCGACCGGGTCGCCAAGGAGCAGTTCGTGGTCGCCGCCGTGGCCGCCGCCGGCCGTCCCCGCCTGGTGCTCGACCTCGGGGCCAACGACGGCCGGTACTCCCGACTGGCCGCCGGGCACGCCGACTGCGTGGTCGCCGTCGAGCAGGACCCGGCGGTGGTCGACGAGCTGTACCGGGCGCTGCGCTCCGAGGGGCAGCAACGGATCCTGCCGCTGGTGGTCGACCTGGCCGACCCGTCCCCGGGCGGCGGCTGGCGCGGCGTCGAGCGCGCCGGCTTCGCCCAGCGGGCGTCGGCGGACGTCGTGCTCGCCCTGGCTCTCGCGCACCACCTGGCGATCGGCCGCAACGTGCCGCTGCCGGAGGTCGTCGACTGGCTGGCCGGGCTGACCGCGCCCGGCGGGGCCGTGGTGGTGGAGTTCGTCCACCCGGACGACCCGATGGCCGCCCGGCTGCTCGCCAACAAGCCCGACGGACTCTTCCCCGACTACCGGCGGGACACCTTCGAACGGCTCCTCGCCGCCCGGGGCCGGATCACCGACCGGCTGGAACTGCCCTCGGGCACCCGCACGCTCTACCGGACGGTGATGGGTGGCTGACCCACCCGTCGAGTCCCCACCCGAACGCGGGCGGTGGGAGCGGGGGTGGCGCGGGGAGCTGGGCCGGGTGCTGGAGATCGCCGCGCTGGTCGGGCTGGTCGTCACCCAGCCGCTGCTGGACGTGCTCGGCCGCAGCCCCGACTTCTTCCTGTTCCACCGCGCCGACACCGGCCAGATCCTGCTGCTGGTCGCGCTGGTGGCGCTCGTACCCACCCTGCCCGTGGCGGCGCTGGGCGCGCTCAGTCGACTGGCCGGCCGGATCCCCCGCGCGCTCACCCACACGGTGCTCGTGGGCCTGCTGGTCGCCGCCCTCGCCGTGCAGGTGGGCCGGCACGTGACGACGCTTCGGGGCGTACCCCTGCTGTGTCTTGCCGGTCTGGCCGGTTTGGCCGGCGCGGCGGCGCACCGGCGGTGGCGGGCCCCGGGCCGGGCGCTGCGACTGGCCGCCGCCGGGCCGGTGGCGTTCGTGGCGCTGTTCCTGTTCGTGTCGCCCACCTCGGCGGTCGTGCTGCCGCGCGGCGACGGCGGCGCGGTCGGCACCGCGCAGGGCGGGGCCGTGCACCCGCCGGTGGTCATGCTGATCCTCGACGAGCTGCCGCTGGTCAGTCTGCTCGGCGGCGACGGCCGGATCGACGCGGCACGGTTCCCGCACTTCGCCGAACTGGCCGGAGCGTCGACCTGGTACCGCAACGCCACCGGGGTCAGCGGCTGGACGCCCAACGCGCTGCCGGCGATGCTCACCGGCCGCTACCCGGCGCGGTCGGTCGCGCCGCACTACTCGCAGTACCCGGACAACCTCTTCACCGCCTTCGGCGGCCTGTACGACATCCAGGCCGAGGAGAGCATCACTCGGCTCTGCCCACCCAGCCGCTGCGAACAGCCGGTCGCCCCTGAACAGGGCCTCGGCGTGCTGGTGAAGGAGACCGGCAAGCTGCTCGGCCGGATCGCCGGGCCCACCGACAGCGCGGTCGACCCGGAGGACTCGTACCGGGAGCGGACGCGCGCCGAGGCCGGTCTGGACGTCGCCGAGCCGGTACCGGCCGATCCCAAGTTCCGCTGGGACAGCCTCGACGACAACCAGCCCGCCCGGTTCACCAGCTTCCTCGCCGGGCTGAAGCCCCGGCCCCGACCCACCCTGCACTTCCTGCACCTGCTCATGCCGCACTCCCCGTGGGCGTACCTGCCGTCCGGCGCGCGCTACGACGCACCCGAGGACCTGCCCAACGACGGGGCCGGCTGGATCGACCTGGCCCGTCAGCGCCACCTCGCCCAACTCGGCTACACCGACCGGCTGATCGGCGAGACGCTGCGCACTCTGCGTGCCAGCGGCCTCTACGACCAGGCCCTCGTCGTCGTCACCGCCGATCACGGGGTGAGCTTCCGACCCGGCGCCCAGGGCCGGGGCATGGACGCCATCAAGGCCGCCGCCGGCGAGGTCGCCTGGGTGCCGATGTTCGTCAAGGAACCACGGCAGCAGACCGGCCGGGTGGACGACCGCAACTGGGAACACGTTGACCTGCTGCCCACCGTCGCCGACGAGGCCGGCATCCGCCTGCCCTGGCGGGTCGACGGTCGCTCCGCCCGCCAGAGCCCGCGCGCCGACGCCACGAAACACTTCTACGACACCCCCGGCGAGGCGGTCACCTTCCCGGGCGGGGTACCCACCCCACCGCCGCTACCGACACCGCACCGGCTGGTCGGCACCGAGGTACGCGCCGGCCCCAGCGGCGGCAGCGCCCGGGTCGCCGACCTGGCCGCGTTCCGGGCCACCGATCCGGACACCGGCACCCTCCCGGCGCTCGTCTGGGGTGACGTGCCCGACGCCATACCGGACGGCACGCTGCTGGCCGTCGCCGTCAACGGCCGGATCGGCGCGGTGGTCCCGGTGGTGCCGACCGACCCGGGCGGGCGTCGGTTCGCCGCGCTGCTCACCGACGACCGGCTGTTCCGCGCCGGCACCAACCAGCTCGACGTCTACCAGGTCACGGCCACGGGTACGCTGCGCCGCCTGGCGCTGTCCTGAAACCGGCTGTCCGTCGGACCGTCGCGGACCGGTCGTTTGCGGCTTTCGTGGGCTTCCCGCCTGCCGGGATTGCGGGTTTCCCGGCCTGCTGGTCGGGAATCGGGTGACGCATACCTCACCGCCGAACCACGGCGGGCAGTGTCCCCCGAGCCGCAATTACGGTAGAAGCGAAGGCAATTCAACGTAGATCTGCCGGCGAAGCGAGGAACCACATGACGGAAGTCAAGCTCGACCACCCCGGCGGGCAGCTGTCGATGCCGGTGCATTCTGCGGTCGAGGGCCCCGCTGGCATCGGGGTGAGCAAGCTGTTGAAGGAAACCGGGATGACGACGTACGACCCCGGTTTCGTCAACACCGCGGCTGCCTCATCCGCGATCACCTACATCGACGGCGACGCGGGGATCCTGCGTTACCGGGGGTACCCGATCGAGCAGCTGGCCGAGAAGTCCTCCTTCCTGGAGGTCTCGTACCTGCTCATCTACGGTGAGCTGCCCACCGAGCAGCAGCTGACCGAGTTCACCGAGTGGATCCGGCGGCACTCGCTGCTGCACGAGGAGATGCGTCGGTTCTTCGACGGCTTCCCCCGTGACGCCCACCCGATGGCGGTGCTGTCGTCCGCCGTGAGCGCGCTGTCGACGTTCTACCAGGACAGCCTCGACCCGTTCGACTCCGAGCACGTGGAGATCTCCACGGTCCGGCTCATGGCGAAGGTCCCCACCATCGCCTCGTACGCGTACAAGAAGTCCATCGGGCAGCCGCTGCTGTACCCGGACAACTCCCTCGGGTACGTGGACAACCTGCTGCGCATGACGTTCGGCGTGCCGGCGGAGCCGTACGAGGTCGACCCGGTCATGTCGAAGGTGCTGGACATGCTCTTCGTCCTGCACGCCGACCACGAGCAGAACTGCTCCACGTCGACCGTCCGGCTGGTCGGTTCCAGCAACGCCAACCTGTTCGCCTCCGTCTCGGCGGGCGTGAACGCGCTGTTCGGCCCGCTGCACGGCGGCGCGAACCAGGCGGTGCTGGAGATGCTCCAGCAGATCCACGCCGGCGACGGCGACGTCCGGTCCTTCGTCCGCAAGGTCAAGGACAAGCAGGACGGCGTCAAGCTGATGGGCTTCGGCCACCGGGTCTACAAGAACTACGACCCGCGGGCGGCGATCGTCAAGAAGGCCGCGCAGGACGTGCTGGGCCGCATGGCCAAGCCGGACCCGCTGCTGGACATCGCCATGGAGCTGGAGGCGATCGCCCTCGCCGACGACTTCTTCGTCTCCCGGCGGCTCTACCCGAACGTGGACTTCTACACCGGCCTGATCTACAAGGCCATGGGCTTCCCCACGAAGATGTTCACGGTGCTCTTCGCGCTCGGCCGGCTCCCCGGCTGGATCGCCCAGTGGCGCGAAATGATCAGCGACCCGGAGACCAAGATCGGCCGTCCCCGGCAGGTCTACGTCGGCGCCCCCGAGCGGGACTACGTCCCGTTCAACGAGCGCTGACCTCCCGCTCCTCGCACGACCGCAGGACCGCAGGACCGCAGGACCGCAGGCCGTCGACCCGATCCGGGGTCGGCGGCCTGCGCCGTGTGCGGTCGTGCGCGGTCGGCGTTGATCGACTCGGGTTCCGTGAAGCCGAGGTGTTGCCGTCCCCAGGACGCCCCGGTTTCCCTGAAGCCGAGTCGACCATGCGCCGGCCGGGGCGGTCCGCCGGCTCGGCGGCGGGGTCCGTCAGAAGGCGGCGATGTCGCGGGCTCGTTCGCTGCGGCTGAGCGCGCCGATCAGCGCGGACTGACCGTGCCGGCGGACGGCCAGCCGGACCAGCAGGTCGCGTACGGGGTCGAAGACCTCCGGCGGGAAGACCGGCGTGGGCACGCCGACGCTGACCGCCAGGTCGTCCGAGTGCACGACGATCTCCAACTGGCGGGTGAGCAGGAAGTCGGCGCGGCGCAGGGACCAGCCCTGCCACGGGATCGGCACCACGTCGACGGCGGCTCCCCGGGACAGCAGGTCACCGACCTCCGCGAGGGCCTCGGTGGAGCGGGCGTGCAGGTCGTCCGGTCCACGGACCGCGTCCGCCTCGTCCGGGCCCTCGGCGACCGCGTCCTCGTCGGGTGTGCCCTCCGTGACCCAGGCGGCCCGCTCGTAGTGGGCGTCGGCCGAGTCGAGCGTGGGCAGGTCGGCGGATGTCGGCAGCAACTCCGCCGCGCGGATCGCCTGCCGCCCCAGGTGGCACGCCAGACCACCCACGGACAGGTGCGGCAGGGCGCTCGGGCGCGACCATTGCGCGGCTACCTCGGGGTGCCGGATCAGGTCCAGCGCGATCGAAGCGGCGACCGGGAAGGCCGAATCCAGGGCGTCAACAGAGCGAGACATCCGCACAGTCTGGCAGCCCGGCCGGACCGCCGCCGGGCGGCGACGCCCGACCGCCGCCGGTGATCGACCCGACTTGCCGGAAGTCGGGGTGTCCCAGGACGGCAGACACCCCGACTTCACGAAACCCGGGTCGATCAGCGCGAGGCGGCCTCAGCGGAGGCCGGCGGCGGCGAGCAGGTTGCCCTCGGGCAGCGCCGGAAGCGCCCGGCCCTGCGACATGCGCTGTTCGGCGCGCTCGGTCGTGAACGCGGCGTCGGTGGCGATGGCGGCGCCGTAGCTGGCGGCGGTGCGCTGGGCGATCGCGGTCCAGCCGTACTGCTCGGTGACCATCCGACGGGCTCGGCGGGCCATGGCGCGGGCGCGCTCGCGGTCGGACAGCAGCGCGTCGACGGCGTCGGCGAGGCTGTCCGGGTCGTGCGGGCGGAACGTCATGCCGGTCGCTCCCGACTCGACGATCTCGGCGAGGCCACCGGTGGCGGCGACGGCCAGGGGCGCTCCGGCGGCGGCCCCTTCGAGGGCGACCATGCCGAACGGCTCGTAGATGCTCGGCACGGCGAAGCAGTCGGACGCGGCCATCAGCGCCGGCAGGTCGGTGCCGCCGAGGAAGCCGGGCATGGTGACCATGCCGCCGAGGGCACGGCGGTGCACCTCGGCCTCCAGTTCGGCGCGGTACGGGCCGTCGCCGGCGATCACGGCGCGCAGCCCGGGGTGCCGCTCACGCAGCCGGGGGAGAGCGGCGATGAGGTGCTGGACGCCCTTCTCGTACACGAGTCGACCGGCGAAGGTGACCAGCGGGCCGTCGGCGGCGAACCGGGCGCGCGCCGCCGCCACGTCGCGTGCCGGCACCTTCCAGCGGTACGACTCGACGCCGTTGGCGACCACGTCGACCCGGCTGGCCGGTACGCCGAACAGGGCGTTGACCTCGTCGCGCATGTAGCCGGAGCAGACGATCACCCGGTTGGACTCGCTGCTGAGCCACTGCTCGACGCCGTGGATGGTGCGGTTCATCTCCTCGGGCAGCCAGCCCTGGTGCCGCCCGGCCTCGGTGGCGTGGATGGTGCTGACGAGCGGGATGTCCAGGTGGTCGCGCAACGTCATCGCGGTGTGCGCGACGAGCCAGTCGTGGGCGTGGATGACGTCGTAGGCGCCGGCCTGGGTGGCGCGCAGAGCGGTCCGGGTGAGGGTGTGGTTGAACGCCATGGTCCACGCCAGCAGCGAGCCGGTGGCCAGGGGGAACGTCACCGGGTCTTCGGGGGCGCGCAGGATGCGCACGCCGTCGGCGTACTCCTCAAGGGGTGCGCCTTCGCTGTGGCGGGTGACGACGGTGACCTCGTGTCCGGCGGCGGCCAGGGCGACGGACAGGGCGTGGACGTGGCGGCCGAGGCCGCCGACGAGCACCGGCGGGTACTCCCACGACAGCATGAGGATGCGACGGGTCTGCGGCGGCACACCCGGACCGCGCTGCGCCGGCACGGGGGAGCCGGGCTGCGCGGACGGACCGGGCGAGGTCGAAGGCTGGGGCCGGGAGGTCACGGTGGGTCGGTGGGTCCGGTCCTTGGTGGCAGCGAGCTGCTCATCGACCCGCAGGGTCGTCACATCTGTCTCCGTCCAGGCATGGTGGGGCGCGCCGGCGTCAGTGGCGGCGGAGAGGGTGGAAAAAGGGGCGGCCGAGGGCCGAAGGGCACACGCAGGCGCGTGTCCCCTGACAAGCAAAGGCCATCGGACGCCGGTTCGCACCTTCAAATCGGCCATGGTGACGGAAGACACCTGAGGGTGTAGCGCGCATCAGACAGGTGGATTCCGGTCACCGCCTGAAAGGATGGATTGGCGCGCCCGGGGCGGGGGCACTACCCGCTTGCGCGCGGGCGGCTGAGCCGGCGCGCACATCACCATGGCTTGAGGGAGCGACATGCAGGTCTGGCCGGGCGAGCGGTATCCCCTGGGCGCCACCTACGACGGGATGGGCACCAACTTCGCCATCTTCTCCGAGGTGGCCGAGCGGATCGAGCTGTGCCTGTTCGACGAGTGGGACACCGGCGCGGAGCGCCGCGTGGAGCTGCGGGAGGTCGACGCGTACGTCTGGCACGCGTACCTGCCGGGCATCGAGCCGGGGCAGCGCTACGGCTACCGGGTGTACGGGCCGTACGACCCGGCGAACGGGCTGCGCTGCAACCCGCACAAGCTGCTGCTCGACCCGTACGCCAAGGCCATCGACGGTGACGTCACGTGGGACCCGGCGGTGTACGACTACGAGCTGGGCGACCCGGAGCGGATGAACGAGACCGACTCGGCGCCGTTCATGCCGAAGTCGGTGGTGGTGAACCCGTACTTCGACTGGGGCAACGACAAGCCGCCGCGCACGCCGTACCACCACTCGGTGATCTACGAGGCGCACGTGCGCGGGCTGACGATGCGGCACCCGGACATCCCCGAGGAGCTACGCGGCACGTACGCGGGAATCGCCTCCCCGCCGATGATCGAGTATCTGACCCGGCTCGGGGTGACGGCGATCGAGCTGATGCCGGTGCACGAGTTCGTGCACGACCATCGGCTCGTCGACCTGGGTCTGCGCAACTACTGGGGTTACAACACGATCGGGTTCTTCGCCCCGCACCACGGCTACTCGGCGCTGGGCCGGACCGGCCAGCAGGTGCAGGAGTTCCGGGGCATGGTCAAGGCACTGCACGCCGCGGGCATCGAGGTCATCCTCGACGTGGTCTACAACCACACCGCCGAGGGCAACCACCTCGGGCCGACGTTGAGCTTCAAGGGCGTGGACGCGCCGAGCTACTACCGGCTCAGCGAGGAGGACCGGCGCTACTTCGTCGACTACACGGGCACCGGCAACAGCCTGAACGTGCGCAGCCCACACTCCCTGCAACTGATCATGGATTCGTTGCGGTACTGGGTGACCGAGATGCACGTCGACGGGTTCCGCTTCGACCTGGCGGCCACCCTGGCCCGCGAGTTCTACGAGGTGGACCGGCTGTCCACGTTCTTCGAGGTGGTGCAGCAGGACCCGGTGGTCAGCCAGGTGAAGCTGATCGCCGAGCCGTGGGACGTCGGCCCCGGCGGCTACCAGGTGGGCAACTTCCCGCCGCTGTGGACGGAGTGGAACGGCAAGTACCGGGACACCGTGCGGGACTTCTGGCGCGGCGAGCCGGCCACCCTGGCCGAGTTCGCGTCGCGCATCTCCGGCTCGGCCGACCTCTACCAGGACGACGGCCGCCGCCCCTTCCACAGCATCAACTTCGTGACGGTGCACGACGGGTTCACGCTCAACGACCTGGTGTCGTACAACGACAAGCACAACGAGGCGAACGGCGAGGACAACCGGGACGGCGAGAGCCACAACCGGTCGTGGAACTGCGGTGTGGAGGGCGACACCGACGACGAGGCGGTGCTCGCCCTGCGGGCCAAGCAGCGGCGCAACTTCCTGGCCACGATGATGCTGTCGCAGGGCGTGCCGATGATCGGCCACGGCGACGAGTTGGGGCGTACCCAGCACGGCAACAACAACGCCTACTGCCAGGACAGCGAGCTGGCCTGGATCGACTGGGACAACGCCGACGAGCAGTTGCTGGACTTCGTCCGTACGCTGACCGACTTCCGCAAGCGCCACCAGGTGTTCCGCCGCCGCCGGTTCTTCACCGGCCTACCGGTGGGCGGGCGGGACGTCGACGCCCCGCTGCCGGACCTGGCGTGGCACACCCCGGACGGGCGGGAGATGACCGGCGACGACTGGGGCAACGACTTCGGCCGGTCGGTGGCGCTGTTCGTCAACGGCGAGGGCATCCGCGAGCGCGGCCAGTACGGCCAGAAGCACCACGACGCCTCGTTCCTGTTGTGCTTCAACGCCCACGACGCGCCGCTGGACTTCACGATGCCGGGCAGCGAGTACGGGCAGAAGTGGGAACGGGTCATCAGCACCGCCGAACCCGACCCGAACGACGCCACGGTGATCAGCGCGGGCGGCACCATCCGGGTGCCGGACCGGTCCCTCGTCGTGTTGGAGAGGATGATCTGACATGCCGGCCACCCCTCCCAAGGCCACCTACCGAGTCCAGGTCCGCCCCGGTTTCGACCTGGACGCCACCGCCGCGATCGTCGACTACCTGGACGATCTCGGCGTCAGCCACCTCTACACCGCCCCGCTGCTGGCCGCCACGCCCGGCTCGCAGCACGGCTACGACGTCGTCGACCACCGGAGCGTCAACCCGGAGCTGGGCGGGGAGGCCGCCCGGCAGCGGCTGGTGCGCGCCTTGCGGGACAAGCGGCTCGGCCTGGTCGTCGACATCGTGCCCAACCACGCCGGGGTCGCCGTGCCGCCGGCCAACCCGGCCTGGTGGGACGTGCTGCGCCGGGGGCGCGACTCGTCGTACGCCGACTGGTTCGACATCGACTGGGACCGGGGCCGGCTGCTGCTGCCGGTCCTGGCCGACGACCCGGCCGCCCTGGACGACCTCAAGGTCGTCGACGGCGAGCTGCGCTACCACGAGCACCGCTTCCCGATCGCCGACGGCACGGGCGACGGCAGCGCGCGGGAGGTGCACGACCGGCAGCGCTACGAGCTGGTCTCCTGGCGGCGCGGGGACGCCGAGCTGACGTACCGCCGGTTCTTCGCCATCGCGGGCCTGGCGGGCCTGCGGGTGGAGGACCCGGCGGTGTTCGCGGCCACCCACGAGCTGATCCTGCGCTGGGCTGCCGACGGCGAGGTCGACGGTATCCGCGTCGACCACCCGGACGGCCTGCGCGACCCCGCCGGCTACCTCGCGCGGCTGCGCGAGGCCGCGCCGGACGCCTGGCTCGTGGTGGAGAAGATCCTGGAGTACGGCGAGGAGCTGCCGGACTGGCCGGTGGACGGCACCACCGGGTACGACGCCCTCGCCGCCGTGAACGGCCTCTTCGTCGACACCGACGCCGAGGGCGACTTCACGGTGCTGGACACCCGGCTGACCGGGCAGCGCACCTCGTGGGAGGACCTGACCCACTCGACCAAGCTGGCCGCCGCCACCACGCTGCTCGCCGCCGAGCTGACCCGGCTCGCCGCGCTCGCTCCCGAGGTGCCGACCGAGCAGGCCCGCGCGGCGCTCGCCGAGCTGGCCGCGGTGTTCCCGGTCTACCGGGGCTATCCGCCGCAGGGCGCCCGGCACCTCGCCGCGGCCCGCTCCGAGGCCGGCCGCCGCCGGCCCGACCTGACCGGTGCCCTGGACGCGATCACCCGCCGGCTGCGCGACCCCGACGACGAGCTGGCGAAGCGCTTCCCGCAGTTGACCGGCGCGGTGATGGCCAAGGGCGTCGAGGACACGGCCTTCTACCGGTGGACGCGCTTCGTGGCCCTCAACGAGGTGGGCGGCAGCCCCGCCCACTTCGGGGTGCCGCCGGCGGAGTTCCACCGCTTCGCCGGCGCCCGCCAGGTCCGCTGGCCCGCGACCATGAACGCCATCTCCACCCACGACACGAAGCGCGGCGAGGACGTCCGCGCCCGCCTCGCCGTGCTCAGCGAGCTGCCGGGTCAGTGGGCGGAGCAGGTCAAGACCTGGATGGAGTACGCGCCGCTGCCCGATCCGGCGTTCGCCCACCTGCTCTGGCAGACGGCTGTCGGCGCGTGGCCGATCGAGCGGGAGCGGCTGCACGCGTACGCCGAGAAGGCCGCCCGGGAGGCCGCGGCCTCGACCAGTTGGGCGGACCCCGACCCGGGCTTCGAGCAGGCCATGCACGCGGTCATCGACCGCATGTACGACGACCCGGCGCTGCACGACGAGCTGACCGAACTCGCCGCCGCGATCGCCCCGGCCGGCTGGTGCAACTCCCTCGGGCAGAAGCTGGTCCAGCTCACCATGCCCGGCGTCCCGGACACGTACCAGGGCACCGAGCTGTGGGACAACTCCCTGGTCGACCCGGACAATCGGCGGCCGGTCGACTTCGACGTACGCCGGGAGATGCTGGCACGGCTCGACGGCGGCTGGCGTCCCCCGGTCGACACCGACGGAGCGGCGAAGCTGCTCGTCGTGTCGCGGACGCTGCGCCTGCGGCGGGCGCACCCGGAGCTGTTCACCACCTACCGGCCGGTGCCGGCGCACGGCCCGGTCGGCCGGCATGTGGTGGCGTTCGACCGGGGTGGCGTGATCGCCGTGGCGACCCGCCTGCCGCTCGGCCTGGCACGGGCCGGTGGCTGGTGTGACACAGCCCTGTCGCTCGGCGTTAACGAAGTGAAGGACCTGTTCACCGGCCGGGTCTACAGTGGCGGGGAGGTCCCGTTGGACAATCTCCTCGCGGACTACCCCGTTGCTCTGCTGGCTCCTCCCACCGCTGCCGAGGAGGCCTCGTCATGACCCAATTCTCCGTCTGGGCGCCGGACGCCAGCCGGGTGCGCCTGCGCCTGGCCGGCGACACCGACCACGAGATGCGCGCCGCCGCCGACGGCTGGTGGCTGGTCGAGGTGCCCGACGCCGGCCTCGACTACTCCTTTCTGCTGAACGACGACGAAACCGCGCTGCCCGACCCCCGCTCGCCGTGGCAGCCTGCGGGTGTGCACGGGCCGAGCCGCCGCTACGATCACCTTGCTTTCCAGTGGAGTGATTCCTCCTGGACGGGTCGACAGCTGCCCGGCAGCGTCCTCTACGAGCTGCACATCGGCACCTTCACCCCCGAGGGCACGTTCGACGCGGCCATCGACCGCCTCGACCACCTGATCGACCTCGGCGTCGACATGATCGAGCTGCTCCCGGTCAACGCCTTCAACGGCGAACACAACTGGGGGTACGACGGTGTCTGCTGGTACGCCCCACACGAGCCCTACGGCGGCCCGGATGGCCTGAAACGGTTCGTCGACGCCGCCCACTCTCGCGGGCTGGGGGTGATCCTCGACGTCGTCTACAACCATTTCGGGCCCTCCGGGGCCTACGCGCCACGGTTCGGCCCCTACCTGGCCGAGCAGAGCAACAGTTGGGGCCGTTCGATCAACCTGGACGGCCCGCACTCGGACGAGGTACGCCGCTACATCATCGACAGCGTGCTCATGTGGCTGCGCGACTACCACGTCGACGGTCTGCGGCTCGACGCGGTGCACGCCCTGCCGGACACCCGTGCGGTTCCTCTGCTTGAGGAGTTGGCCGTCGAGGTCGAGTCGCTGTCGACGCACCTGGGCCGGCCGCTGTCGCTGATCGCCGAGTCGGACCTCAACGACCCCCGGCTCATCACCCCTCGCGAGGCGGGTGGGTTCGGCCTGCACGCCCAGTGGAACGACGACGCCCACCACGCGCTGCACACGTTGCTGACGGGGGAGCGGCAGGGCTACTACGGCGACTTCGGCTCACTGGAGACGCTGTCGGACGTCCTCACCAACGGCTTCTTCCATGCGGGAACCTGGTCCAGCTTCCGCAACCGCCACCACGGGCGGCCCCTCGACTCGCGCGTCCCCGGGCACCGGCTCGTCGCGTACCTGCAGAACCACGACCAGATCGGCAACCGGGCCACCGGGGACCGGATCTCGGCCTCCCTGTCGTCCGCCCTCGTACGGGTCGGGGCCATGATCCTGCTGACCGCGCCGTTCACGCCGATGCTGTTCATGGGGGAGGAGTGGGCGGCCTCCACGCCGTGGCAGTTCTTCACCTCGCACCCCGAGCCGGAGTTGGCGACGGCCGTACGGACCGGGCGGCGGCGCGAGTTCGCCTCACACGGTTGGCCCGAGGGGGACGTGCCGGACCCGCAGGACCCGGAGACGTTCGTACGGTCCCGGTTGGACTGGGCCGAGCTGGACAAGCCCGAGCACGCGTCGATGCTGGCGTTCTATCAACGGTTGATCGCGTTGCGGCGGTCGGTGGCGGACCTGTCCGATCCTCGGATGCACGCGGTGTCGGTGCAGCACGGGGACCAGTTCCTGCTGATGCGGCGCGGGGACACGCTGGTCGTGGCGAACTTCGCCGGGCGGGGGCAGGGAGTGTCGCTGCCGGGGGTGGCTCGGCGGGTGCTGCTGGCTACCGGCGAGGGGGTCACCGTGATGCGGGACCGGATCCAGCTGCCAGCGGAGACAGCGGCGATCGTGGCGCTCTAGGCGGTCGTGGGGCTACCGGCCTACGCCCCGGACCTCAACCCTCGCCGAGGGCGTGCGGGCGTGGATGAAACACGGCAGCCGGTGAACCACAGCGCCGCTCATCCCGTAGGAGTGCTGACAGGCATCTGCGTCAGCAAACTCCAGGAGGATCGGTAACTATGAATGACTCGGATATCGTCGGCCTTGAATACATGACGAATGCCGACGCATACCAGGGGTTCTTCGACTCTGTCCCGGATTCGCACACGTTCTATCGTCCCGTCGAGAAGGGGACGGCCATCCGATTCTCGACCCCGGCCGATCTGCGTGATTACCGGAAAGAGCTGGAAAGTTTGAAGAAGGCGGTCACGAAAGGTTCGGATCCCGGGCTGAAGAAGTATCAACGGGATTCGCTGGGCAAGGTGGTGAAGGAGATGAAGCGCGACACGCCTCTAAAAAACGCCAATGATGCCTTCAACATGATGTGGCATCTTCGCGTAAACGTCGGTGATTACCCTACGAGTGGGCCAACGTTCCAGAAAATCGCAGCGTTCTATAACTTGCACTCCCCCCAACTCGTCCACGACAAGCATCACCGACCGCCGACACCGCACGGCATCGAGCCGTCGCGGTCACGAGACGAGGTTGTCGCCAGCGGAGATCCCGGCCCTAAAGTCGGCTGGCGCGAAAAGGCGCAGATCGGGACCGACGCCCTCCGGGAAGTGGCCTTGATGAACATGACGGGGGCGCAGGCATTTTCCTCCGACGGCGGTGAATCTTACCGAACCCAGGTCCGACTCAGGATCAATGATGCAATGGCGAGGAAGAAGGGCCCTGGCGTGAAGTAGTCAGGTCAGGGCTTGGATCCGTGGATGGGGAAGACGGGTGATGAAGGTGGGCGCGCCGAGGTTCCAATATTCACCTGGGTCGCGGCGTCCCGCTTCGCCTACGCGCAGAATCTGCCGGTCAAGTCCGCTTCCGTTGCCGCCCGTGCCGCCGACTGAACCCTGGCCCAGTTACAGGCGGACGCCGTAGACGTCCGGGTGAGGCAGCTCGCGAGGCGAGATGCACACACCTCAGCGCACTCAGCGTCACCGATTCGATGCCCGGAGGTGTAGCGTCCAATCGAGCAGGGCATGCGGCTCAGCGCTGCAAGCAGTCCGCTACGTGAGGGAGTGGCGTCGGCATGGCGAAGAAGCCGGACACCGTCGGGGCCAGAATCCGGTACTGGCGGATGCGCCGCGGCGGCATGACGCAGGCCGTCCTAGCCGGGCTCGCTGGTGTGACCCAGTCCTACATCTCGCAGGTGGAGTCGGGTCGCAAGACCGTCGACCGGCGGTCCACTCTGGTCGCTCTGGCTGCCGCGCTGCAGGTCACGGTGGCTGACCTGCTCGGTCAGGGCACCGAGTCCGGTGATCCGGCCCGTGAAAGCGCCGCCGAGTGTGTGCCGGCGATCTGGTCAGCCCTGATCGAGATCGAGGACGGCGAGCGCCGGCCGTCGACCTACACCGCCGAGCGCCTGGCGGCCGAGATCGCCCGTGCCGAACAACTTCGCAATGCGAGCAACTACCCGGCCATGGCACGTCTGCTTCCCAGCTTGCTGCTCGAAGCCGCTGCCGTAGGTGGCCCCGCGCTCGTCCAGGTGGCCTACCAGGCGTCCACTTGCCTGCGGAATCTCGGATACCGCCACCTGGCCCTCAACGCCGCCCGGTTCGCCGGGACGATCGCCGAAGATGCCGAGGACCCGGCTTGGATCGCGGCGTCCCGCTTCGCCTACGCGCAGAGCCTGCCGATCGAGTCCGCCACCGTTGCTGCCCGTGCCGCCGACCGAACCCTGGCCCAGTTGCAGTCGAACGCTGCCGACGTGCGGGTGCGGCAAATGCTCGGACAGCTTCACCTCTCGGCCGCGTTGACCTCCACGGTGAGCGGCCAACTGCTCGCAGCTCGCGATCACCTGGACGAGGCAACCCGCGAGGCGGCGTCGCTCGGGGACCCGGCCGACGGCGCGGGCTTCAACGGCTGCGGCTTTGGACCGACCAACGTCGGGCTCTGGGAGATGTCCATCGCCGCGGAGCAGGGCGACTCTGGCCGTGTCATCGAGCTGTCCCGAGCCGTCCGCCCGCAGGTTCTTGCAGCGTCGATCCGTCAGCAGTCCTACTGGCTCGACCTCGGACGCGCGCTTGCGGACGGAGGTCGCCGCGACGGCGAGGCCCTTGCAGCGTTCGTTCAGGCCGAGCGCGCGGCTCCGGTCCCGTTCGCCATCAATCCTCTCGCCCGCGATGCCGTGGTGTCCCTCGCTCAGCGTGCCCAGCGCCGGGCTATCCCCGACGAGTTGCGCCTGCTGGCCGGCCGGATCGGCATCAGCCTGGCCGCATAGCTGGCAGCTATCCGCCCGCGGGCTACCGCCTTTCCGTGCCGGAAGCGATCGTCAGTGACTTTTGGTAGAACTCGACGTCGGGATCGTCCTTGTCGATCTCACTCACACGCCGATTCACAGTGGCCTGCAACCCGTCATTGATTCGGTCGCCGCGTTCCGTCGGCAGATTGGCATCCGGCCGCCAGCGGAGGGGGAAGGCCACGCCTCCTGCGAGGTACGTCGGAGCCTGTCGGTCACGGGCGCTCATCGCCGCACCAACTCGGGTAGCGACGTTGCCGGGGACGTGGCGCTCGGCCTCGTGGCACGAGAAGAAGGCGATGTCCTCCAACTCCTGTTCCGGCAGGTTGAAGCCGTCGAGGCCCGCAACGGACCCGCAGTCGAGCGTGAAGCTGACGATCGTACGGGGGCGCTGTCCGGCGGGCGGTGCCCAGTCCACGACGAGCAGCTCGCCCACCAACAGCGCGACGCCCAACTCTTCTCGGATTTCGCGGGCGCAGGCATCGTGTGGATATTCGCCCTCATCCACATAACCGCCGGGGAAGGCCCAGTGAACTGATCTCAACAAGATTCGCGTAGGTATTTGTATTCGAAGTGGGTCAGGTGTAGCGCGGCGGCGACGATGTCACCGATCCGGCGTGGGCTGGCCGTGGTGTGGCGCAGCACTTTCCAGCGTCCGATGAGGATGGCGAAGCCCCGTTCGCCCTGCCAGCGCAGGCCGCGTAGCAGGCGGTTGTATGCGCGGTTGTCGGGCGCGAGCTGGCTGGCGTCAGCAGGCTGTTTGATCGGTGTCTTGATGCCGTGACCTGCGCTTTCGTAGCCGGAGTCGGCCAGTGCCGGCAGGTGGATCTCAGCGGCGGACCAGTTCAGCGCGGCGGTGACACCGAGTTCACGGGCGCAGCTGGTGTCGTGCAGATGCCCGGGCATCGCCGGCGACGTCCAGATGGGTAGCCCATCGGGGCGCATGATCGCTTGAATATTCGCGCCGAAGTCGCGGTGTTTTCCGGAGTACCAGGCGTCGATGGTGTCGCCCTTGACCGACAGGGTGGTCTCGGTGAGCCGGTCGCAGTCGAACAACTTGCCGTCGAGGATGACGTACGACCAGCCGTCGGCGGCGACCCGCCGCAGCGCCG